>JBOFUF010000456.1:0-7740 GCA_051652445.1 Shewanella sp. | reverse complement strand
ATGGTGTAATCGCTGCAGTATCTCTGGCGAAGTCGATACCTGGGTTAAACTCAACGGCAGACGACGCTGCCAATTTGGATATTCGAGCCAAGTCCCAGGAATGTTCACCGCATGGGGATCGGCTAATAAATCACACAGTTGCACGCTGTACAGCGCACTATTTCCGCGAGCGCCTAAGGTTATCCACGCCGTGAGCAAGGTTGGGATATCAACCTCGGCTATCGCCACCTCCGCTAACAGTCCCTGAGCTATTAACAGTGAAATGAGTTGCTGTTTTTCATGCTCCCGCCCAGCCAGCGCTTCGTCCAGTTGCACGTCCGTGTCAAACAGAAATAACTGCCGACGCAGGCGTAAATCGCTGCCGCACCACCAAGCCACTAAGGTTGGTACATCATGGTTTGCCAGCATCATTAAGCTTTGGGACTTATACTGTTCTGGTAGCTTAAAGCCTTGATGGTCTTTACAAAAATAGAACAACTCGTTCGAATAAATCCCCGAGCTGTAGAGACGATGAATAATGTCAGGTGGCACTAATCCTAAGTCTTCGCCAATGACCACACAGTGGGCCCGTTGACTCTCAAGACAAACAATAGCGAGCAAGGTTTCGACGGGATAATATACATAAGCACCATGGCCCAGTTGTTTGTCCAGCGGCCACCACCACTGGCGCAATAAGCCCATCACATGATCGATACGCAAGGCGCCACAATTTTCCATGTTAGCGCGGATCAAAGCGATAAAATGACTGAAATGATGTTGCTTTAACTTCACCGGATCGAGTGGCGTTAATCCCCAATTTTGTCCTTGAGGCGCAAAGGGATCTGGCGGTGCACCGATACTGGCATGCAAACAAAACTGCTCTGCGTTAGCTTGCACTTCACTGCCCTGCAATGCTGCGCCGACCGCCAAATCACGGATCAATCCTAACCCCATCCCAGCCTCTTTGGCTTTTAACTGGCAAAGATGTAACTGATTTTCTGCCACAAATTGCAGGTAAAGGTAGAAACCTTCCTCTTGCGCAAACCCTTTAGGACTCCGTAAATATTCTGCTTGAGCAAACTCTTGCAGCGCTGTGCCCTGCTCACGCACAAAATCATAAAATTCTTGTGCTCTTGGTGTGTCATGGGCTAAATCGGTCGCACAAAAGACCTCGTATAAGCGCTTAAAGGCACGGTATTTAAGCTCGCTGACTTTAGGGTAATCAAGCCAGCTATCACGATTTAATAAGGCGATGGCCTCCTGCCAAGTAGACCTTGAAAACTCAGTCACCAGCGCTTGGTATTCAGGAACGCTTTGTAATTGAATATAAAGAGGATTAAGTCTGCGGCGATCGCACGGGCTATAAGGACTCGGGTGCTCTGGCGCCGCAATATCAAGGGCGTGCAATGGATTAAGCTGAATAAAATCCGCGCCTTGCGCTGCGACAATTTCGATCAGTTGTTCTAAATCACCAAAGTCGCCAATTCCCCATTGGCTCTCGCTGCGCAAACTGTAGAGTTGAACGCTGATCCCCCAAGGTTTAGCATGTTGACCTTGAGCGACAGCCGTGAGTACGCCTTGGTAGGCGGCCCGCGGCGCCACCATTAACGTGCCAGAGAACAAAGTGCGGGTATCAGCGTCTGTCGTTACACAACTCTCTAGCGCCGAGTTTGGCGCTTGTGTACTTGTCGATAGGGCATGTTTTAAGCTTAAGGCTATGTGATGAAACCCTATATCTAACACACAGAAATCATTCGGATTTTTGCCTGTTGGCATTGAGTGTTCAGGGAAAGCTTGCGGCTTAGCCTCAACTAAATCGAGGCGTGCTAATCGCTGTTGCGCGAGATCAAGGCGGTAGTGTAGATAACGCGTTTGTTCAATACGGTAGTCGCCAATGGGCTTAAGCGCCGAGAAAGGCACATCCAATACAATGGACCCACCCTGTTCGCATTCAATCGCGACACTCAAATCTGATGAATACGTTTCTGGTAAATAAAGACTAACCCAAGGTTCATCTACAAAACACCAATGGAATTGAGGTAGCACCTGAGTCCAAGGACGAGCATCCAGTAAATCAATTTGTGACGCTATCAACGTTTCAGTCAATACCGCCTCTGTAGCAGAAGCATCAATGGCAGTGACTGCCACGCTGTTTTCCCCCTGCAACATACAGGTCAAGATACCTTGCCTATCTACCTCGGGAATATGGATGTTTTGCCCAAAACAATCCGTAAACTCTGCTCCAACGCCCCGCAAGTACAGCAAATTATTCAGTCCCAATTTTGTTGCTCCTGCGACGGCTCATACTTATTTTTAAATATACAGTAACGATGTTGTTCAAAAAATACAAGCAAATGACATGAAAACCTCAAATAAACAACAAGTTTTTTTTGCTACGAATCAGTAACTTAATGGAAACTTATCATTAACGTTATCCGCGAGGCACGCGGCAATAGTAGATGTCAGAGTAAAACGCACAAAATGGGGGTGTATGTTCAACAAGATGGCAAAAATAGTACTGAATACAAGCACTCTGTAGCAAGCGAGGTATCAACTAGGCATCAAAATGTGATGACAAGAGTAAGTCATTTTTATGTCATCATTCTTAGGCCAAAGCTAACCAATGAGTGCTAGACATATTCACCACAACCTTAGTGCAACACTTTGCATCAATTAAATGTTATAACTTGAATCGCCTATCACGATTAAACTTAACCATTGTACCGTCATAAAAATCCAAGTTTTCGTGACCCAGTTTCAACTTTAGCGGAAAATCACCCTCTGATAAGAGCCTAATTCGATCAAGCTCACACTTTGGATACCTCTAAATTGGTAGTTTTGATACCAGAAAGAACTCAACTTAATTTTACAAGCAAATAGGTGGATTTTATGGCGGCTAAATTTTTTATTCCTTCTGTCAACGTATTAGGCCAAGGCGCAGTGGATGATGCTATCGGTGACATCAAAACCTTAGGCTTTAAACACGCACTCATAGTGACAGATAAACCCTTAGTCAAGATTGGCTTAGTGGGTGAAGTGGCCGAAAAACTCGGTCAAAATGGCATTATCTCCACCATTTATGACGGTGTACAACCTAACCCAACAGTGACGAACGTCGAAGCGGGTTTAGCCCTGTTAAAAGCTAACAAGTGTGATTTTGTGATTTCACTTGGCGGCGGCTCACCCCATGATTGCGCCAAGGGCATCGCGCTTGTCGCCACCAATGGTGGCAGCATTAAAGACTACGAAGGGTTAGATCAATCACCAAAACCACAGTTGCCGTTAGTGGCGATTAATACAACGGCAGGCACTGCAAGTGAAATGACGCGCTTCTGTATCATTACCGACGAAGTCCGCCACATTAAAATGGCGATTGTCGATAAGCACACCACGCCTTTGCTGTCGGTTAACGACCCTGAGTTAATGCTGAAAAAACCAGCGAGCCTCACGGCCGCAACAGGTATGGATGCACTGACTCACGCGGTTGAAGCCTATGTGTCTATTGCAGCGAACCCGATCACCGACGCCTGTGCGATCAAGGCTATGGAATTGATTCAAGCTAACTTAGTCAACGCAGTTGAAAACGGTCAAGACATCAACGCCCGTGAACAAATGGCCTACGCCCAGTTCTTAGCAGGTATGGCGTTTAATAATGCCAGCTTAGGTTATGTGCATGCGATGGCGCACCAATTAGGCGGTTTCTACGATCTGCCCCACGGCGTGTGTAACGCTCTGTTGCTGCCCCATGTACAGGAATATAACGCCCAAGTCGTCCCTGCTCGCTTAAAAGACATTGCCAAGGCTATGGGCATGGATGTGTCTGGCATGACCGATGAGCAAGGTGCCAGTGCGGCGATAGCGGCAATCAAAAAACTGTCTGTTGCGGTTAAGATCCCAGAAAATCTGACCTTATTAGGCGTGAAAGCGGAAGATATTCCAACACTTGCGGATAACGCCTTAAAAGATGCTTGTGGATTTACCAATCCAAAACAAGCGACCCATGCAGAGATCTGCCAAATTTTTACCAACGCGCTCTAATAACAGCACATTCAGGTCGTCATTCGCCGGACGACGAATGACGGCGCGAGTATATCAACACCACGTCATCTTCCAATGAATTGGTTTTAGGCTCCAATAGTGCACAAATATTCAGTGCACTATTCGGGTCTTTTTTATTGCAGCATCGATAATAGGATCAGATAAATTTACCCCTAAATATTAAGCCGTAAAGCTCAACATCAAACCCCGCATTTACACGTCATTCCAGCAACAAAACCCTCGCAAACCTGCAAGATATAAGCAAAAAAGATTTGAACCTCAAATATTGATAGCAAAATGATATAAAAAACGTAATCGAGGTAGGTTACAGCCTGTTACATATCCGATAAACTTGCCCCAGTTCGCTTTTTCCCTGCAAAAGATGAAGCCAGCTAAGAGGCTTATTCTAACGAATAGGCCTCTTTCCATTCTGCTTTCTGCGCTTCCCCTGCAACAACTTATACTGCCACTTACCCGTGTTGCTCCCTGCGAAACTTTTTTATCACTTACACAGCATAAGACTTACTGATGACCAAGTTGTTGCTTTATTAACCAGTAATTCAGCAAAAGCGAAACTTCAGCCAAAACTGAGATCTAGCACAAAGTTATTAACATAAAACTCATGCTAAATAGAGATATGACAGATTAAGTAACTGATTAATTCTTATGCAGTAACTGTCTTTCTCCGTCAAAATACATCAAGGCTAAATAGACGTAATTAATGATTGACCGAACTCAAAAACAATGCCTATGATGGCAACAATTTCCTCGAACAGGTAGGTACGCTATGACTGCAATCACCCATGTATATAACTACACAGTTAGATGTCCACATTACAAAGATCCTGAACATCCCGTTACTTGGTTAAATCATATTGAAATGAACCAGTCCTGTGAAATCGCGTTAAATCGCATCACTAAATGGCATGAAATTTCAGGAAATAAATCCTTCGAAACAAATAAGTTTGTGGTTCGCAAAGCCGAAAATGAAGACGCTTATTTCTCAATGCAGAGTGACAGACTCAAAAATGACGGCCATGCCATAGTCACCTTTAAAATCTTTTTAGACGATTGCTGTGACGATGCGGCGCCTGAAGAAATCATGCAGCATTTGATTGAAGACTACCAACAACGCTTAGCTAAACTCGAATAATCTTTGCCGTTTATTTAGCGACCTTAAATGCCAGTGCACAAAACGCCACTGGCGTTTTTGTTTCAATACCTTCAATAGCTTGAACAACAAAATCGTTTACTTTTATCCGTTTCACTCACGCGACTGGCACTCAGTCATAAGTCTTGCAACAGCGACTTGGCAGATAATGTCGCCATTGCGTGATACCCCTCAAAATCTGTTATATTGTCCCGAATGTGATTTAGCACAGTTAACATGGCAAGGCCCAGTAAATTGAGTTACGAACTTAAATTGAGGATTAGCATCACAATGAATAAAGCGACGCTCATTATTATTCCTTTATTGCTCGCTACATCTGCCTGTGCGGATTTAAAAGATGCAGGACGTGCCATTGGCACCACCACTAAAGATGTTACAAAAGAGATAGGCCATGCCACACGTGACACGACAAAAGCGATAGGTCATGCCACTCGTGATGCAGTCAAATCAGTAAAAGATGATCTAGCCAAAGACTAACCACAGTGACGCTTAGCCGTCACTGTCGACGTTAAATCTCACTCTGCAGCCGTTAAGCTGCATTGGCCCGAATACCGTGGGGGATAGGCAAGCCTTGAGCATTCACATGCACAAAAACCATCTTATCTATGCTCACTACAGGCGCTTGTGTCATCTTATTGCGTACTTGACAGCTCACGGTAATCGAGCTGTGGCCGAGACTTACCAGTTCAAGACCAAACTCAATCACATCACCTTGATACGCAGGCGTCATAAAATTGATTTCAGAAATCAGCTTAGTCACATGGCTCGTGCTCTTCATCTGGCAGGCTGCAAAAATGGCAGCCTCCTCATCTATCCAACTGAGCAACTGACCGCCAAACAGGGTATTGGCTGGATTTAAATGTTCAGGTTTAACTAAACGGCGACTGTAATATTTCATGGCGATGACCTCTATGTGAATGCCAATAATCAGCTTTAATGCACTGTAACTTCCCGTAATATTCAGAGCATTATTCAGGCCACATTTGATAGCCATTCAATAACAATGAGATAAGAATAAGCTGCTGTAAAATAATCCGATTATTGCACCAAGCCGCATCAAAGCTGCACCATCTTAACCAGCAAAAAAGTAAACAAAGAAGCAAAAAAATAGCGACTCATAGAGTCGCCAAGCTAAGGCAAGCAAAACTTACTGGGTAGGGAGTTAAGTCACAAGATTTGACTTAAAAAAACCGTGCAGCACATGTAGGCGAGCTGCACGGGAACAACAGCGGCAAAGCAGCTAAACACAGGTTGACAGGTCACACTCTTTCACACGTGAAAGTTAAATCGCAAGGTCAGTCAATCATCACCCTTGCCCTTTACTTAAGCTTTACCACTACGCCTCAGCATAAACATCAGGCGTGCTAAGGAGTGATCCACAATCACAATGGATCATCCTAAGCGCTTTTACTGCTTAAAACTGCTCTTCTTCGGTAGACCCTGTCAGTGCGGTCACTGAAGAATGGCCACCTTGAATCACGGTCGTCACTTGGTCGAAATAACCTGTGCCCACTTCCTGTTGATGTGCCACGAAGGTATAGCCTTTACTCGCTGCTGCAAACTCAACTTCTTGAACTTTCTCAACATAATGCTTCATGCCTTCGCCGCGAGCATAGTCATAAGCTAGGTCAAACATGTTGTACCACATGTTGTGGATACCGGCTAACGTGATGAACTGGTACTTGTAACCCATATCTGACAGTGCTTGTTGGAAACGCGCGATAGTGGCATCGTCCAGATTTTTCTTCCAGTTAAACGAAGGCGAGCAGTTATAAGCAAGCAGTTGATCTGGGTACTGAGCATGAATCGCTTCAGCAAAAACACGCGCTTCTTCAAGATCCGGTTTAGCGGTTTCACACCAAATTAAATCGGCATAAGGAGCATAGGCAAGACCGCGAGAAATCGCTTGGTCAAGACCCGCTTTAACACGGTAGAAACCTTCATTAGTGCGCTCTCCCGTGACGAAATCACGGTCGTATGGGTCGCAATCTGAAGTTAACAAATCGGCCGCGTTCGCATCAGTACGAGCAATGACCAAGGTATCAACACCGCTCACATCCGCCGCTAAACGTGCTGCGACTAGCTTTTGTACCGCTTCTTGGGTTGGCACTAAGACTTTGCCGCCCATATGGCCACATTTTTTTACTGAAGCTAACTGATCTTCAAAGTGCACACCGGCAGCGCCGGCGTCGATCATCGACTTCATCAGTTCAAAGGCATTTAATACGCCGCCAAAGCCCGCTTCTGCGTCAGCGATAATCGGCAGAAAGTAATCAACAAATTTTTCATCTTCTGGATTAACGCCATTGCCCCATTGAATTTGGTCAGCGCGGCGGAACGAGTTATTGATGCGTGACACCACAGCTGGCACTGAGTTGGCTGGGTATAAAGATTGATCAGGGTACATAGTGCCTGCTAAGTTAGCATCGGCAGCCACTTGCCAACCTGAAAGATAAATCGCTTCAATCCCCGCTTTCGCCTGTTGTACCGCTTGACCACCTGTTAAGGCGCCAAGTGAATTTACATAGCCTTTCTTGGCACTACCATTGACC
>JBOFUF010000455.1:0-1753 GCA_051652445.1 Shewanella sp. | reverse complement strand
CTACGAGTTGAGAATATTTGCTTCTTATCTGCCCTCGCCTCGTCCCACACTTTGCACGCTTGCCCATTGAGTTCACGCACAGTGCGTTCTATTTCAATACTAAATTGCTTACGCGCTAAACCTGCAGGAATTTTGGCTAAGTCATAGGCGGTCTTTACGTTCATCAAGTCTAGTTTTTTGCTTATCCTGCGTCCAATGCCCCAGACATCATTCACATTCATTGATTGTAAAATTGAAATTCGGTCTTGTTCATTATCGATAACACACACACCCTGATAGCCAGGCAACTTCTTTGCCGCGTGATTGGCTGCTTTAGCCAGTGTGAGTGTTGAGCCGATGCCGACACAAACCGGTAAACGTGTCTCTTTCCAAACTGCTTTTCGAATCAACTGGCCTTGGGCTTGTAAGCACTTAATGGCGGAGTAACAATTTTTAAAGGAGAGAAAGCTTTCATCAATGGAATAGACATGCTGCTCTGGTGCAAATCGGCCAATGATATTCATCATCTTTGCGGATAAATCGGCATAGAGTTCATAGTTACTTGAACAAACAATGACACCTAATTTCGTACACAGGTCTTTGACCTGAAAGTATGGTGCAAACTTAGGAACACCCCGTTTTTTCGCTTGCTTGCCGCTACGATGCAGGCGTCATTGTTGCTCAACACAATCATTGGCTTACCACGCCAATCAGGTCTAAATACCTGCTCGGCACTGCAATAGAAACTGTTGGCGTCTACCAAGGCAAACATCAGATGTCAGCTAATAATGGACTTTGGCGATGGCAGCGAATAGAACGAATAACAACACCTTCAATGGTAAAGTTATCGTAATCGTGAATAGGCTCAGGTTGGTGCTGTTCATTCGATGACAGCTGTATGCGATGCGTTTTATCGAGGATTTTACATACAAATTCACCGTTGAAATTGGCAACAATCACATAACCATGACGCGCGGTTTCTTGGCGGTCAACAATCAGTAAATCGCCATAAAAAATGCCCACGCCCTGCATTGAGTCACCTTTTGCGATACCAATAAAGGTCGCACTAGGATGCACAACTAACAGCTCATCAAGGCTCAGACCCAACTGACTATATTCAGCCGCAGGGCTTTCGAAGCCAGTGATACCGGCACTGGCATCGATGGGAATAATACGCATAGTTAATACAACTGTTTTTATATACAGTTGTTATAGGCGTTGTTAGATAACTGGCAAGAATTATTGTGATGTTTCGATGTAACACCATTGGTTCTTTTCTTTATCAAACCCCACGTCAAAATTCACCGCGGTGGTGTCACCCGTCTGGTCTCTCTTTGCAACGATATCATTTAGTTCAGATAAATCATCAACACAGGGGACCCAAGCGCGGCGATGATCATAATTTTTACCAAAATAAGCATCATTACCTCACCAAAAGGCGCGACGGACGACACGACTGCAGCAATGGTAAAAAGGCGTGTCCTCAAGACTGATCTGAGTTTTCCTTGAGGGCGGCTTAACAAAAGTCTTCCACATCAACAATTTTATTGGCAGTAAGTGATGATTTCAAAGTCAAAGGCTTCCCAGTTTGAAACATTAAGAGCGAGTCATTAGAAATATCTAATAAAACAACAATATAAGCAGTCTGCAGTGTGAGCGACTTCAAATACTTACCATGTTATTTATCCAAGAGCATTTTTAACCCGCAATAGACGTCATCGAATGACGCTTGGATAGCGAATACTGGCTCTTCGATACGCTGAGCCATGCCTTG
>JBOFUF010000454.1:0-2988 GCA_051652445.1 Shewanella sp. | reverse complement strand
GAGCAAATCCATTTTAACGAAGCCATATTTGTGGCTGTCATTGGTTTGAGCGTTAATGTGCTCAGTGCCTTTTTACTTAAAGACCATCATAGTCACGATCATGATCACGAGCATGATCATAGCCACGATCACGAGCATGATCATAGTCACGATCACGATCACGGGCATGATCATAGTCACGAGCACGGGCATGATCATAGTCACGAGCATGACCATCAACACGAGCACAAAGGCAAAGCAGCACACGTTGGTCATGATCACAATCTACGCGCCGCCTATTTTCACGTATTAGCCGATGCGTTAACTTCAGTGCTCGCCATCGCGGCCTTATTGTTTGGTAAATACATGGGACTGACTTGGCTCGATCCCATTATGGGTATTGTGGGTGCGGTGATTATCAGCCGTTGGTCATGGGGCCTCATTCAACAAACCAGCCCTATTTTATTGGACGGAGGTGTTAAAAAATCATTACAACGTAAAGTCATGGAAACGCTTGAAGCGGTACCCGATCATCACGTCGCTGATTTACACCTTTGGCGGATCAGTGCCGATCATCATGCTATTATGGTGTCTATCGTGTCACATTCACCAAAAGATGTTAGTTATTTTAATAAGTTACTGTCAAAATTCCCTGAATTGGCCCATATCACTATTGAACTGCATACTTGCCATCAGCGCGAGTGTATCACTAAGGAAGTTTAATGACTGTTGAACACTCTCATTCACTACACTTTGAGCCACAGTCAACTGCTGCTCATTCAACTGAGCATGCATTAAATCATGTGATTATTGAGTTTTACGAAAAGTTGTCGTCTTGGGAGCATGCAATCGTGCGAGACAAAGGCTTTAGTTTGTCACAAGTGCATACCATCGAGTTGCTAGGGGTGCACGGTGCCATGCGGATGAAGGAATTGGCGGATAAAATTGGTGTAACAACGGGGACACTAACAGTTCAAATCGACAAAATGGTGCAGGCTGAGTGGGTTGCTCGTCGTCCACATGAAACCGATCGCCGATCGATTTTAGTGGCGTTAACGGCAAAGGGCCAAGCCCTATTTCTTGAACATGACGCATTGCATCTACAGCTTACGACCGATCTCACATCTAAAATGAGCAGTGAAGAACGTAGCGCACTACTCAATTTATTGTCACGCATGAATAATGAGTTTTAATCTTGATATTTCAATCACTAAACTTTTGAAACAAGGTTAATGCTGACGTTGTGGTATAAACAAGTTGAGCTTCTTTTTATAAAAAATCCGAATGTATTCAAACATTCGGATTTTTTGTCTTTCAATTCATATCATCATGGTTGATAGAATTGGTAATAGCGGACTTCGTCTCTAGTGAGCTTTAGCTATTCGATAAAACTTAAGCAACGACCAACACTTTACAAGTGTTAGTGCCACCGATAGTTTCCATCGCATCACCTTTAGTCATTAATACCATATCCCCACTATTCAAATAACCTGCAGCAGTTAATGCTTCTAACGCTTTTTGCGCTAGCTCATCGGCTGGGTGGAGAGTTGAATCGAAATAGATTGGCAATACGCCGCGGTACAATGCCATTTTGGCGAGGGTTGTCGCGTGACGTGATAAACCCAGAATTGGCAGTGCAGAACTGATGCGTGACATCAACTGCGGTGTTGCCCCTGATTCTGTCAGAGCAATAATCGCCTTAACGCCTTCAAGATGGTTTGCAGCATACATAGTCGACAGCGCAATGGTTTCTTCAACCGAAGTGAAACGTGCATCTAATCTATGCTTAGATACAACCACACTTGGGTGAGATTCTGCGCCGACACAGACACTTGCCATCGCTTTAACCGTTTCTTCCGGGAAATCTCCCGCAGCGGTTTCGGCTGATAGCATCACAGCATCAGTACCATCAAGTACAGCATTCGCCACGTCCATCACTTCTGCGCGAGTTGGCATAGGGCTTGAAATCATCGATTCCATCATCTGCGTTGCAGTGATAACGACTTTATTCAGTTGGCGTGAACGAGCGATCAGTTTTTTCTGTACCGCAACGAGCGCGGCATCACCGATTTCAACACCTAAGTCTCCGCGAGCTACCATCACAACGTCAGACGCTAAGATGACATCATCCATCGCGGCATCGGTCGCAACGGCTTCAGCACGTTCTACTTTAGCAACGATTAACGCATTACAACCCGCTTTGCGGGCTAAATCGCGGGCGTAATCTAAATCAGCACCACTGCGAGGGAACGACACGGCTAAATAATCCACCTGGATCAACGCGGCAGTAAGAATATCCGCTTTGTCTTTTTCGGTGAGCGCTGCAGCAGATAGACCACCGCCTTGCTTGTTGATCCCTTTATTATTCGATAAAGGACCTGCCACAGTGACGGTAGTGTGCACTTTACGGCCTTCAACACGCTCAACACGCAATTGAACACGGCCATCATCCAACATCAGAATATCGCCAATAGTCACATCATCTGGCAATTGCTTGTAATCGATACCCACTTGGGTTTCGTCACCTTCCCCCTTGGCTAATTCAGCATCAAGTACGTAGGGTTGGCCTAATACCAGTTGCACTTTCTTATTGTCTTTGAAAGTAGAAACACGGATTTTAGGGCCTTGTAAATCACCCAGAATGGCAACATGCACACCTAGTTCTTTCGCGATTTCACGTGCTTGAGTTGCACGCGTTAAGTGATCTTCAGCTGAGCCGTGGGAAAAGTTTAGACGTACAACATTAGCACCTGCCGCGATGATGCGACGTAGATTATCATCACGATCAGTAGCGGGACCTAAAGTGGTGACTATTTTGGTTCTGCGGAACATAAGAAACTCCGTTTAAAGTTAAAAAAATATTAGCACTATATTATCATGTTACCTTAACAAATGTAGTAATATTACATACAAATTAAGTGGCATTCATGTGTCAAATTTGTGAGCTATCACCGAGATTTGTCTTATAGATAGCGAGTTTAGCTTGTTGAACTCGCTATGCCCAAGAGA
>JBOFUF010000453.1:0-7241 GCA_051652445.1 Shewanella sp. | reverse complement strand
TCGGCTTTACCCCATGTAAAGCATAACAGCGTTGCAATAATGTCCAAACGGGATCGTTGATGGCGGCGCCATGGGTATCGATGAGCAGATCTTCAGCTTGTTTGTAATGACCCGCGATATGCAGATAGGCAATGCGCTCCGTCGGCATGGCCTGTAAAAAAACATCGGCTTCATATTGATGGTTTATCGCGTTAACATAGATGTTGTTCACATCGAGTAGCAGTCGGCAGTCAGCTTCTTGCAGTACCGCGTTAACGAACTCTAGTTCGGTCATCTGCGCGCTAGGCGCTGCATAAAAAGACACATTTTCTAAAATCAGCGGCCGCTCAAGAATATCTTCAACTTGTTTAACCCGCGCTGCCACATGCTTCACTGCTGCATCCGTAAAAGGAATAGGCATTAAATCGTATAAATGCCCTTGACCTGAGCAATAACTTAAATGCTCGGAATAGACTTCAATTTGGTGTACATCCATAAAGCTTTTGATGTTTTTGATAAATGCGATATCTAAAGGCGCAGGGCCACCAATGGATAAACTCAAACCGTGGCAGTAGAAAGTATGATGCTCGCTCAATTGACGAAATTGACGACCAAACTTACCGCCTAAGGTCATCCAATTTTCAGGTGCCACTTCAAAAAAATTAATCGCTTCAGGTACCGATGCACAAAACTCATTGAGCATTTCGCGCCTTAATCCCAGCCCTACCTGGGCCATATTTTTTTGCTCATTCATAGAACCTCACGAACACTAACCTGTTATAGCTTAAGAATAAAACAAAAGAGACCAGCACAGGCTGATCTCTTCGGACTTCATTCGCCCAGCCACAACGGGGATAACTCAAGCTGGACGTTTGTAATACGTTACTTCATTTCTTTCTTAACCGCTTCCATTTTAGTGTCTGCTTTTTCAGCGGCTTTCTTCATATCGCCACCGCATTTACCTTCGCCACATTTGCCTTCTTTGACTTTATCTGCAGCTTGCTTCATATCGCCGCCACACTTGCCTTCGCCACATTTACCTTCTTTAGCCTTTTCAGTTGCGGCCTTTTTCATGCTTTCACCACATTTGCCTTCACCACACTTACCTTCTGAACCGACAATTTGATAACCCGCATCCATCGTTTCAAAACCAAATGGGTTTGTTTGAGCATTAACCGCAAACGCTGAACTCATCACAACTGAACCTAAGGCAACTGCAACTGCTGTTTTTTTAACTGAATTCATAAATAATCCCTTCTTGTTTATTGAGTCAAAAGTGGCCAACAAATGTGTATCTAGCTGGCTTATAGTTTAAGACCTACAGCGCTTCTGTTTTATTGCAAAAAAGATCACTACATCACAGAAATAATCGCAATACCTTGCTAGAGCAATCAGTTTAGCGTGAATTTTACTTTGTTGGTACGCCTATTGCGTCAGTTCACTGGCCACTTTGTAACTTAAGGCTGATAAGGTAGAATACATGCCCTTTGCTTACCAATACAGGTTACTGCAGTGCGCGTGATTTTGGCTCCAATGGAAGGCGTTGTAGACGCTTTGATGCGTGACATCCTATCGACTATCAACCCCTACGATTTACTCGTCACCGAATTCGTGCGAGTGGTAGACCAACTGCTGCCTGAGAAGGTCTTTCTCAAACTGTGCCCTGAGCTACTCAACAATGGCAATACCCCTTCGGGTACACCAGTAAGAGTACAATTGCTGGGTCAAGAACCCCAATGTATGGGCGAAAATGCCCTACGGGCGATTGAGCTAGGTTCACACGGTGTTGATGCCAATTTTGGTTGTCCGGCTAAAATCGTCAACCGCAGTAAAGGTGGTGCAGTATTACTGCAATACCCTGAAAGTGTTCATGATATTGTCAAAGCCATGCGTCAAGCGGTCCCCAAAGAGCATGCCGTAACCGCCAAAATTCGTTTGGGCTACGAAGATAAGTCACTATTTATGGAAAACGCCATCGCAGTGTATGAAGCGGGTGCAACGGAACTGGCTATCCATGCGCGCAGCAAAGTCGACGGCTACAGACCGCCAGCCTACTGGGAATACATCACCGAAGTCCGCAAACGTTTGCCAATCCCTGTGATCGCCAACGGTGAAATATGGAACAGCGACGATGCTAAGCGTTGTATTGACGTCACTGGTTGCGACAGCATTATGATCGGCCGCGGGGCCATTTCATTGCCAAATTTAGCCGATACCATCAAGACAGGAGCCACCCCTTATACGTGGGCGCAAACCCTAGGGCTCATGCTCAGTTATACCCAAAGGGAACTCCATGGCCGTAAGAGCGACTATTACCCCTCCCGAATTAAACAGTGGTTTACCTATCTGAATCGTCAATATCCCCAAGCGGATATCTTGTTTAGGGAGCTTAGAGTGTTTAAAACCACAGAAGATATTGTCCGTGTATTAGAAGCGGCGCAGCGGAACTTGCCTCACGCGTAATCATCGGCATACTCTGAGACTCAATGGCGACTATTCGTGCCATCATGGCATGTAATACCAAGGTGTTACTTTAACAAACCCAATACGGCAACAATAAAGTCCTTATTCAATCTGTCACGGTTAAAAAACGAAAATGTGGCAGATACTTGATCTTTATCATAGCCGTTGAGAGTGGAACTATTAGACTGAACGCTTAGAGTCAAATGAAATAGGCGATTTTACGTGAGCACCAACCATATCAGACATGAATTGTCAGAGCTTGAAGCTCATCTAAGAAAAGAAATAGGCGCGTTCCCTGTGTTCCTAGAAGCCATAGGGGAGCATTACACTAGCCTGAGTCTGGCAGACTTAATTGATATATTGGCTCAAACACCGCTGGCTGAACACCCACTATTTAATAAATTAAATAAACTTGATGCCGCATTTTGCCAGCTCGACCTTGGTCTTTACGGCCTATGCTCGGATTGTGAAACCGAAATAGAAGCTGAACGCTTAAACCAAGATCCCACCGAGCAACGCTGCACCACCTGCGCCTACCACTATCAACATGAACATCGCCACGAGTTACGCCTCAGCCATTGATAAAAAGAGTACTCCCTCGCTTTACTGATAAAACCTCCATGAAGGAGGTTTTAATGTTAACCCCAAGATACTTATGCGAGCCAAGCGCTTGTTAAATTTGATAAAATGCCACTCGACGGAGTGGCATTTGACTATCGCTATGACTATCGCTATCACAGCGAGAATATGTCAGTCGCCGATTACTTCGCGGTAATTTTACAACCTTCTACATTTTCTGAGTTTTCATAAACAATATCACCTACAGGATTGTAGTCAGCGGCTTTAATCACTTGTTTCTCTTTTAAGAAAGAATACAGCAAATCAGCATCGACATAACCCGTTTGAATTGGACTAGCGAGTTTAGGATAACCGTCACCGCCCGCCGCGTTAAAGCTCGGCACAGTGAACTTATAAGTGGCGGTAGGACTAAAACCTTTGCCACCGATATCGCTGATGCTGGCTGTTTTAGCCACACAGTCAATCGTCATTTTCACGCCTGTGATTTGTGCGTATCCCCCTGAGCCTATTTGAAGACTGGCGACTGCACCTAGATAATTCGCCGCTTCGGTACCCGTCATTTCGTTTAGGGTGACCATGTTGCCAAATGGCTGAACAGTTAACACATCGCGGTAACTAATATTGCCTGGCTGAATAGATGCACGCACGCCACCGGAGTTCATTACCCCAAAATCAGCAAACACTTTGTCACTTTGCGCCATCGCTAACATACGGCCTAAGTTAGTTTGCTTATTACGCACATTTGCCCGTTCACCATCTAATAATCCATCGGTGGATGCGATCACTTCATCTAACTTAGCTTGGCCTTTCTCTTGGTAGTAAGACAGCAACTCTTTTAGTTCTACATCCGGCTCAATTTTTTCACCTGCTAATTCATCGGTTTTCTTACCCGCATCATCCAGTTTACGCATGTTCACAGGGACAAGCTTGTAGCTAGCTAAATGCAGTTCACCGTTAAAATATTCAAAGTCTGCACGACCAACATATTTACCCCATTCATGGGCCTGCATGATCCAAGTGCCGTTTTGTTTATCTGGTGCACATTCATCACCAGGTTTAAAATCGGCATAGACTTTATTTTCAGAACCCGGTTCCATACACGCAGGATTTTGTGAGTGACCACCAATAACAGCCTGTAAATCACCGGCTTTCAGTGCGCGAGCCATAGCGACATCACCTGGGGCATTGCTACCGTTCTGAGCATCTGCATAATGCCCCATGTGCGTGGTTGCGAAAATAATATCTGCCGCTTTGGCATCTTTAATTTCTTTAATCACTTTAATCACTTCTTTTGTTGGATCTTCGAAGATCAACTCACTAATGTATTCTGGGTTACCAATTTTTTGGGTATCTTCAGTCGTTAAACCAATCACGGCGACTTTAAGACCATTAATGTCAAATACCTTATAGGCGTCGAAATAACGTTCACCAGCTTTGCCTTCGGCATTTTTACGGTAAATATTAGCCGCTAACATAGGAAATTCAGCAAGGCGACGTTGCATATCCAATACTGATAATGGGTTGTCAAACTCATGGTTACCCACAGCCATAGCATCGTAACCAATTTTATTCATGCCAGTAAAATCAGGGATGGCATCTTGGAGATCAGATTCTGGTACACCCGTATTGATGTCGCCACCAGAGAGCAATAAGGTTTGGCTACCATTCTTGCTTACTTCGGCACGAATTTGATCAACTAAGGTTTTCTGAGCAGCTAAACCATATTCACCATCACTGTTGTGCCAAAAACGGCCATGGTTATCATTGGTATGTAGAATGGTCAATTTTGTACAAGCACTACCCGCTTCAGCACACGTTGTTGGAACCTTATCGTCGTCATCATTATTACAACCCACAAGTGCAGCGACAACCGCAGTAGCAACCAACCCTTTAATAAGCATATGCCTCATTACATCAACCCCTTGATTTTAATTATTTTACAATAGTAAGTTTGCCGTAAACGCCATCAGGTTCAGCGTCACGGATAATAGCAAACAATAAAGATAGATTGTGTCATTTACATTAAAAATTGACATTTATATGATATTTAGCAGACATCTCACGAAGGGTTTGTTTTATAAAAAACAAGCTGGATGACTGATTTTTATATATTGAGAAAATACAAAATAAAAAATGAAATGATTGGGCCTTAATCGTTTATTATAAATAACTTAGCACACATAAAAGGAAGTGATCATTGTTCTATTTAAAAAACAAGCATGGGTAGCTATCGATTTACCGCATGCTGTTTTTATCAGCAATTAGACTTGTCTACATTTCAAATCGCTGTAATAACCACTTAGAAATCGCTTTCAATTGCTCAGGAATAACAGAATGTGGCATAGGATAAGTCTGCCAGGTAACATGATAGCCGCCCGCTGTTAAGGCTTCTTTGGCTAACGTGCCTGCAGATAATGGCACAACATCATCCTGTAGACCGTGCTGCTGTAATATGGGGGTATTGCGATTCGCCGTGCTTAATTGGGCAGGTAATACATCGCCTGTTGGTAAATAACAAGACAAGGCCATGATCCCCGCGAGCGGCTGAGGGAAACGCAGTCCTGAGAATAAACTCATCACCCCACCCTGACTAAATCCCGCTAATACGATACGTTGGCTCGCAATACCCGCGGCGATTTGCTCATTAATTAATGTGGCGACCATTTTCTCCGACGCTAATACCCCTTGCATATCCGCTCGGTCGTGCAAATCCATGCTTTTTATATCGTACCAAGCGCGCATCATATAGCCGCCATTGATGGTCACAGCTTGCTCTGGAGCATGGGGAAAAATAAACCGGATAGCATGATTGGTGGGTAACCCTAATGCAGGCACTACGGGAGCAAATCCAGCACCCGAATCCCCTAATCCATGTAACCAAATAACCACGGCTGTAGCAGGCGTCTTAGGTTCAACGGTAATACGCTCAAGAGAAACTGACATACTAAAAAACCTCAATTCAATATTAAACACTCATTAATAAAAATGATGATAAATCGATAAGATAAGCACGATTCAACACTCAGGTATACTTTATTCTGCGTCCATTCCCAGCACATCTTGAATCGCACGTAACTGAGCATTGGAGTCTAATACTAAGCTCCAACGCACCCCCCCACCATCAGCGATCAACATTGGCGGCTGACGCCTCAAACCAATATCTTCAGCACTCGCTTGCAATACGATACTGGCAACATTGAGCCGTACTTGAACCTCAAACTCAGTGACAATAAGCTTACCTTGCGAAAAATCTAACACCATTTTGATTACCGCCCTATGTGAAAACGCCGTCATCATAGCAAACTTGTTGTATTTACCGATGGCATTTCTCAAACGACATTAGAGGGATAAAAGTTTGGTTATATTTGGATCAAGGGTAAGACCTCCTGCTATTAGCAACACTGCATTTAGCACTTAGACACGATTCACTCTGCGTTAACCCATTCAGCACAGGTCTGCGTAAACACTTACCAAAAGTTGGCTGTTAGCTACGTAGACGGTTCAGTCCTTCGGTCGCGAAATGATGGGCATTTTGTGCTAATGAGCGACGATCACAGTTAAGTGACATTGCGGTTTTGACACCTGTTAACGTTTGAGATGCATAAAAACAAAAAGCCCAAACCTAGGTTTGGGCTTTGCTATTAAGTCTTCATCCTCAATGACGACCGCTCATACTGAACTCATAACGTCAGATAAGAGCATCTGAGAAGCTGAGATCAGTGGTGATGCCCACCAGCGCCATGAGCATGACCATGGGCGATTTCTTCATCGCTCGCATCACGGGCACCCACGACTTCAATATCAAATGTCAGTTCACGACCGGCTAATGGATGGTTTACATCCACAGTCGCCATAAACTTACCCATTTTAACGATAGTCACTTGGCGCTGACCTTGGTCGGTATTCACTACCGCTGTCATGCCGGGTTTCCACACAGTCGCACCCAGTAAATGCTTAACTGATACACGTTGGTGTGCGTCAGCATCCGCTACACGCTCACCGTAGGTTTCAGCGGCAGGCAAAGTCACAGTGAACTTTTCACCTATAGCTTTACCGTTTATCGCGTTTTCTAAACCTGGCATCATGTTGTCATGACCGTGTAAATAGGCAATAGGATCGCGACCTTCGTTCGTCTCGATCACTTCACCTTTCTCGTCGCGCAGTGTGTAGTTAAACTGCACAACCATATCGTCTTTAATGCTCATCGAATATCCTTTGAT
>JBOFUF010000452.1:0-3343 GCA_051652445.1 Shewanella sp. | reverse complement strand
ACCTTTGTGTTTTATCTCGGCGATAACTACTTTGGTACCTTGACCGCGTTTGTTCCGGGTAGCAAATCCGATGATTTTAGCTTTACCTCGGCGCTGCCATTGCAGGTGATGAAGGGCATGATGCCTATTTTAGCGCCCTATGTGCAAACCGAGCGGGGCATGTGTGTGGTGAATGAATAAATCCAGACACCCATCTTAAATCCGATGATTTAGGGTCCTCTACTAGACGCAGTAAAAGTGTTGATGTGGAAGACTTGCGATGCCGCGCCCCAGAAGAACGTTTTCATTTAGCCCCAATATATGGGTTGACGGCGTGTCGCCGGAGCAAGCGTGCTGTTTTACTCCGTAGCGTCAATGTATTAAACAAAAAAGTAAAAAGCCCAGAATCATCTTCTGGGCTTTTTCGCATATAACATCAGTTAACGTTTCAAGCTCATTTGGCTAAAGCTTCAAACTAACTCAGCTAAAGTTTCAAACTCACTTAAGTTTCAACCTCACTTAAGTTTCAACCTTAGCCGCTATACGTTACTTGCCCACGGTAAAGAATGCTTAAAACACCATTTCTGGTACATGCTCAGGCACGATTAACTTGCCGGCAGTTTTGCTGACGATTTCTTCTACGCTCACGCCTGGTGCGCGCTCTAAAAGATGAAATGCGCCATCTTTGATTTCGATAAAGGCTAAATCTGTGACAACACGTTTAATGCAGCCGTAACCCGTCAGCGGCAATTCGCACACGGGTAGCAGCTTAGAATTACCGTATTTATCGGCGTGCATCATAGTCACGATAATGTTTTCGGCGCCGGCGACTAAATCCATCGCGCCGCCCATGCCTTTGATGAGTTTGCCGGGGATCATCCATGAGGCGATAGAGCCATTGACATCGACCTCAAAGGCGCCGAGTACGGTTAAGTCCACATGGCCGCCACGGATCATGGCAAAGCTTTCCGCGGAGGAGAAAAACGAAGCGCCTTTGACTGCGGTTACGGTTTGTTTGCCCGCGTTGATTAAATCCGGATCTATGGTGTCTTCGGTGGGGAACTCGCCCATGCCAAGCAGGCCATTTTCCGATTGCAGCATGACTTCTATGCCGCTGGGAATATAGTTAGCGACCAGTGTTGGAATGCCAATGCCGAGGTTGACGTAGTAGCCATCTTTTAATTCTTTGGCGACGCGCTGAGCCAGTTGTTCTCTTGATAATGCCATGATATCTATCCTTTCTATTTGGCTTTGACGCTTTGGTCTTTAACGCTTTGGTCTTTAACGCTTAGGTTTGTACCCTTAGTTTTTACTTTAGGGAGCCAAGTGCCAATTGCGTTAACTGTGTTTCAAGGTTTGCCTGCGCCTTTTATTTCGCGACTTTTATTTCACGGCTTTTACCGTGCGCTGCTCGATACGTTTCTCGAACGTGCCTTGAATAACGCGGTCAACATAGATGCCCGGCGTGTGGATATGATCTGGGTCTAGCTCGCCCGGCTCAACAATAAACTCGGCTTCGACGACCGTGATTTTGCCCGCCGTTGCCATCATAGGGTTAAAGTTGGCGGCGGTTTTACGGAACACGAGATTACCCATAGTATCGGCTTTCCATGCGCGCACTAAGGCAAAATCTGCGGTCAGCGACTCTTCTAATACGTAATGGCGACCTTTGATTTCGCGGGTTTCTTTACCATCCGCAACGGGCGTGCCGTAGCCTGTCGCGGTGAAAAATGCCGGAATACCTGCGCCACCTGCACGGATTTTTTCCGCCAGCGTGCCTTGGGGTGTTAAAATCACGTTCAGTTCGCCAGAGAGCATTTGTTGCTCGAAGGTGGCATTTTCGCCCACGTAAGAGGCGATCATCGTGGCGATTTGGCGATGTTTTAACAGTAAGCCAAGGCCAAAGTCGTCAACGCCCGCGTTGTTTGAAATCGCCGTTAAGCCGTTAATGCCCATCTTAACCATTTGATTGATTAAGCCTTCTGGAATGCCGCATAGGCCAAAGCCGCCGACCATAATGGTCATGTCGTTCGATAAGCCCTTTAACGCTTCTTCATAGCTGCTGACGACTTTATTGAGTCCTGCCATTGTGATGTCCTTTATTGTTATTGGAGCCCAATTATCTCTAGAATCTAGGCTTTGGCGCCCTGCAAGATTGCATTCGCGACTTTCGAACCGTTGTTGCGATTCAACTGTGCACAGATTGCTTGACCCGCTAATGCGAGTTTTTGTAAATCGATACCCGTTTCGAATCCCATGCCGTGCAGCATATACACTAAGTCTTCGGTGGCAAGATTGCCCGATGCGCCTCTGGCATAGGGACAGCCGCCAAGACCCGCAACCGAGGAGTCAAACACCCGCACACCTAAGTCTAAACAGGCCAAAATGTTGGCTAATGCTTGGCCATAGGTGTCGTGAAAGTGTAGCGCCAGTTTTTCGACAGGGACGCGCTCAGCCACAGTTTGCAGCATTCTACGGGCTTTTTGCGGCGTGCCTACACCTATGGTGTCGCCAAGCGATATTTCGTAGCAACCCATTTTGTAAAGGATTTCAGACACACGGGCCACTTCACTGACCGCTATCTCCCCTTCGTAGGGGCAGCCGAGCACGCAAGACACATAGCCACGCACTGGGATGTTGTGTTTTTTTGCCAATTCCATCAAAGGGATAAAGCGTTCAATCGACTCTTCTATCGAGCAGTTGATATTGCGCTGACTAAAGCTTTGTGAGGCGGCGCCAAATATTGCCACCTCACTGGCTTTTGCATCCCGTGCCAGTTCAAAGCCTTTAACGTTAGGCGTAAGCGCGCTATACACCACGCCGCTTATGCGCTGTATTTGCGTGAGCACAGCGGCAGAATCGGCCATTTGTGGCACCCATTTAGGTGATACAAAACTGCCCGCTTCGATGCGCTTAAGCCCTGCACCTGCCAGTGATTCAATCAAGGCGATTTTAGCTGCTGTCGGTACTGGGACTTCGTTTTGCAGGCCGTCGCGCGCGCCCATCTCGAAAATACTGACCGTATCTTTGGCGTGTAGACTTTGGCTCATATTGACGAAAGACATCTTAGGCTTCCTTGGTCGCAGTGAGCATGGCTTCATTTGAAGGCGCTAGGTTTAACAGTTCCTGATTTAACGGATCTAGGTTTACCGGCTCAACGTTGAGCAAGGTTGCGCCATCGGTCACCAGCTCGCCCGCCTTAAAGTAGAACTCAGTGACGATGCCATCAAAGGGCGCTTCGATGGTGTATTCCATTTTCATGGCTTCCATCACCAGCAAACCTTGGCCTGCTTTAACTTGTGCGCCAACATCGACTAAGTGGGTCACTACCGTGCCGTTCATCAGGGCTTTTAACTTGTCAGCA
>JBOFUF010000451.1:0-6036 GCA_051652445.1 Shewanella sp. | reverse complement strand
GATCTGGATAGTATCCACAAAGGCTTTTGCATCGCAGTCTTGAATAGCCGAAATTAATTTTTCTGGGCCTTGGCAAAAGGTATCGTAACTTGAGTCACCAATTGCACATAAGGCAAAGTTTACTTGGCTGAGATCCGGTTTTTGCTCGGTAATTTCGTTGAAAAAAGGTTGAATATTATCTGGAAGATCACCCGCTCCGTGGGTTGATGACACGATAATCCACAGTGCATGGGTGTCTATTTCACACAGTATTGGGATCAAATGAACCTGAACTTGGTGCCCTTGAGCCGTTAATTGGGCCATCATTTCATCGGCGACATACTCTGCACTGCCTAATGTTGTACCAACGATTACTTCAATCTTTGCCATTATGATTTCTCATCGAGTTGTTGTTTTTTAAAATAATTTCAATTAAATAGATAGCTGAAAGACGATTGTTATGTTCATCATAAAGGAGATGTGCCTATGGCCACAGAAGCAATACGTGATTTTGCAGTTTTTGCATCCTTTATATAAAGTTGGTTTCGTTTGCATGTACCCTTTAGCTTCTTGATACAGAATACAATATACTTACCAAGTTAATTTCATTTAAAATCAAATAATTACAATAGGATTATCCATGACAACCCCCGTTAGTTCGCCCCAGTGGCCACGGCAAATTCCTTACATTATAGCCAGTGAAGCTTGTGAACGTTTTAGCTTTTACGGTATGCGAAATATTCTTACCCCCTTCTTGATGACAGCACTTTTGTTGTCTATTCCAGAGGAACTGCGTGGAACCATGGCTAAGGATGTGTTCCATTCCTTTGTCATTGGCGTGTACTTTTTTCCTTTACTTGGCGGTTGGATTGCTGATCGTTATTTTGGTAAATACAATACTATCTTATGGTTAAGTTTAATTTACTGTGTTGGCCATGCATTTCTCGCCATTTTTGAACACAGTGTTCAAGGTTTTTATACGGGGTTATTTTTAATTGCGCTCGGATCGGGTGGGATTAAGCCCTTGGTTTCTTCCTTTATGGGGGATCAATTTGATCAAACCAATAAAACATTGGCGCAGAAAGCGTTTGATCTGTTTTATTTCACGATTAACTTTGGCTCCTTTTTTGCCTCGTTATCTATGCCATTATTATTGAAATACTATGGTGCGGCGGTCGCATTTGGGATCCCTGGTATCTTGATGTTTATTGCCACTGTGTTCTTTTGGTTGGGCCGCAAACGTTATGTGCACACGCCACCGGAGCCCAAAAATCCCCACGGCTTTTTACCTGTTCTTCGTACCGCATTGCTCACTAAGGTCGCTGGCCAAGCCAATATAGGCTTAGTGTTAGCCTTAGTTGGAATGGTTTCTGCGGCGTATGCTTTAGTGAATATTCCAACCTTAGGTATCGTTGCTGGGTTGTGTTGTGCGTTAGTGCTAGTGATGGGATTTGTTGGCGCAGGGGCTTCTTTACAACTCGAACGGGCTAGAGGGATCCATCCGGATACTGCTGTCGATGGGGTGCGTTCGGTGTTGCGCATCTTAATCTTATTTGCGTTAGTGACTCCTTTTTGGTCTCTGTTCGATCAGAAAGCGTCTACTTGGATACTGCAAGCTAATGATATGGCAAAACCATCATGGTTTGAGCCTGCCATGATGCAAGCTTTGAATCCTTTATTAGTTATGATTCTTATCCCATTCAATAATTTTGTATTGTATCCAGCGATTGAGCGCATGGGGATAAAGTTAACGGCTTTACGTAAAATGGGGGCTGGGATTGCAATTACGGGTGTAAGTTGGATAGTGGTTGGTGGTATTCAATTAGTGATGGATGGTGGCTCAGTATTATCGATATTTTGGCAGATAGTGCCCTATGCCTTACTCACCTTTGGTGAAGTATTAGTCTCAGCCACTGGGCTTGAATTTGCCTATAGCCAAGCGCCTAAAGCGATGAAAGGCACTATTATGAGTTTCTGGACCTTATCAGTCACTGTTGGTAACTTATGGGTGTTATTAGCAAACGTTAGTGTGAAAAGTCCGGTAGTGACTGAACAAATTGCCCTGACGGGGATCAGTATTACTGCATTTCAGATGTTTTTCTTCGCAGGTTTTGCCATCTTGGCAGCATTGATATTTGCGCTTTATGCACGATCCTATCAAATGCAAGACCATTACCGGCAAGTTGAATCATGATCTAGTGAATGATTGACATATTCGATTTTAGATAAAACATCAGCCCATATTGTATGGGCTGATTTATATGGAAATAATAAATATTGAGCGTAATTATTTTCCGATACAGAAAGAGCTAAAAATCTTGCCTAAGAGATCATCTGAGGTGAAGCGGCCAGTGATTTCCGATAGTGCTAACTGACACATACGTAACTCTTCTGCCAGCAGTTCTCCTGCTAGGTACACTTCTAATTGTTCTTTACCTAATTGCAGATGGCTGGCGGCGAGTTCAAGGGCTTCTAAGTGACGACGACGGGCGATAAAGCCACCTTCGAGGTTGCTCTGGTAGCCCATGAGTGATTTTAAATGCAGCTTTAATGGCTCGACTCCTAAGCCTGTTTTCGCCGAGATCCGGTAAACGCTGTAACCTTGTTCTTCGGTCATCATTAAGTCTTCGCCAGTGAGATCGGCTTTATTGCGGATCACTGTCACACCTAAATTTAAGGGTAGGCGATCAACAAAGTCTGGCCAAATATCATGGGGATCAACGGCGGCAGTGGTGGTGCCATCCACCATGAATAGCACTCGATCGGCACTGTTTATTTCATTCCATGCGCGCTCGATACCAATTTGTTCAACAGTATCTGTGGTATCACGTAGGCCTGCGGTATCAATAATGTGCAGTGGCATGCCATCTAAGTGGATATGTTCGCGTAATACATCCCGTGTGGTACCGGCAATTTCGGTCACAATCGCCGATTCTTTACCCGCTAAGGCATTTAATAAGCTGGATTTTCCGGCGTTAGGACGACCTGCAATCACCACTTTCATGCCTTCGCGGATGATAGAACCTTGTTTAGCGCTGGCTTGTACCAGGTCGAGTTTATTGATGATTTTATAGAGTGCATTGGCAATTTTGCCATCACTTAAAAAATCGACTTCTTCATCGGGGAAATCAATCGCAGCTTCTACATATAAACGTAGGTTAGTGACTTGATCTACCAACTCATGGACTTCCTTAGAAAATTCACCCTGGAGTGATTGCAGCGCGCTTTTAGCCGCTTGCTCACTGGTGGCATCGATAAGATCGGCAATCGCCTCGGCTTGGGTTAAGTCTAGCTTGTCGTTCATAAAGGCTTGTTCGCTGAACTCACCGGGTTTGGCGATACGAATGCCACCGACTTCCATTACACGTTTGATCAGCATATCGAGAACGATTTGGCCGCCGTGGCCTTGAAGCTCTAATACATCTTCACCGGTAAAGGAATGGGGACCTTTAAAAAACAGCGCTATGCCTTGGTCGATCACTTGTCCTGTTGCATTTTTAAAGTCGCAATAATCGGCATACCTTGTTTTAGGAAGATGACCTAATACCGCCAGAGCGACATCACTGGCCTTGTCGCCTGAAATTCGAATGATGCCAACGCCGCCACGTCCGGGCGCGGTGGCTTGAGCCACGATAGTGTCAGTTGTCACGGAAATACCCACCAAACTAATATCTACTAAATCATGTAAAGGAAAAGGCGGCCAATTAAGCCGCCTTTTAGTGTCATTCGTTCACATTAATCTGTAACGATGCGCTAGAGTCTTGGAAATCTTAGGCTTATTTTAAGCCTTTTTTCTCAAGACCTGCATAAATAATCTTCTGCTGCGTGATGGCCACTATGTTACCAACTAACCAGTAGAGTACTAGACCTGATGGGAACCACAGGAAGAATACGGTAAAGATCACTGGCATCCATTGCATCATTTTCACTTGCATTGGATCCATTGTCGGCGCAATGGGCTGCATCTTCTGCATAACAAACATAGAGACGCCCATTAGCAGCGGCAGTATGTAGTAAGGATCTTGTACCGATAAATCGTGGATCCACAGCATAAATGGTGCATGACGTAATTCGAAGCTTTCTAGCAATACCCAGTATAGGGCAATGAAGATGGGCATCTGTAAAATAATCGGTAAACAGCCACCCATAGGGTTAACTTTTTCTTTCTTATACAGTTCCATCATGGCTTGACCCATCTTCTGACGGTCATCACCAAAGCGTTCTTTCAAATCTGTCAGCTTAGGTTGCAGGTTACGCATCTTTGCCATTGAGGTGTACTGTGCTTTTGTTAGCGGGAACAGTAAACCACGAACGGTTAAGGTGATCAGAATAATAGCCACACCCCAGTTACCGACGAATGATTGATAGAACATCAATAGCCAGTGAATAGGCACTGCTAACCACCATAAGAAACCGTAATCGACGACTAGATTGAGGGTATCAGAAATCGCTGATAGTGCTGCTTGATCCTTAGGACCAACATAGAACTGCGAGCTAATTTTTTGGCTGGCACCAGGTGCAATATCGTATACTGCGCCGCGGAAACCAATATTCGCTAAACCGCCCGCACTGACACTCGAGAAAATAGTGTTGCTGTCGGTTGCGGGTGGCACCCAAGCTGAAACAAAATAGTGTTGTAGCATGGCAGCCCAACCACCTAAAGTCCCTTGGTTTAGATTGCTTTTGGCCATGTCGTCAAAGTTGTATTTTTCATAGCGCACATCATTCGTTGAGAACGCACCACCACGATAGGTAGGCATCATCATGCTGCTTTCAGTTGGCTTGATCGTCTGTTTAATCTGACCGTACATCTGAACTTGCAGTGGTGTGGTTGACGTGTTGTTGATTTTATAATCAACATCGACATTGAACTTACCACGATGGAATACGAACAATTTAGTGTAAGTCACACCATTGTCGGCGACATAAGTTAACGGCACTTCTAAGCGATCTTGACCTTCGGCTAAGGCATATTCTGTCGCAGTGGTGCTAAATGCGGCACGGCCTTTGGCGCTGCTATCAATACCATCGCGACCAATTAGACCGCTTTGAGCGATATAAGTGAAATCGTTTGTTTGCTCAAGCAATACAAATGGTTGATCTTTTTCAAGTTCTTTTTTGTGCGAAACTAACGCAGCAAAAACGATGTCGCCACCGATTGGATTAATCTGAATATCTAACTGATCTGTTTTGACCGTAATCAGTTTGCTGGTTGCAGTAACTGCTGCTGCAGGAACTCCAGTATCAGCTTCAGGAACATCGGCACTGTGTGAGTTTGCCGCGCTCGCCACTAAGGACGATTGGGTTACAACGGGTTTAGGAGCTTTGTCTGCTTGCCACTGTTGCCACAGCAAAAAGCTGACAAACAGTAGTCCTATGAGCAATATATTGCGTTGAGATTCCATAGCCTATTTATTACACCTATCATTTTTAGGGGGGACGGGATCACTACCGCCGGGATGTAAAGGATGACATTTTAATATGCGTTTCAATGCAAACCAACAACCTTTAGCGGTTCCATGCACTTTTATTGCTTCAATAGCATAGTGAGAGCAGGTGGGATTGAAACGGCATCGAGGGCCCAGTATAGGGCTAATGAATACTTGATAGCCACGAATTAACGTGGTTGCTAGCCATTGTAGCGGCGACTGAGTTTGCGCCATAGCTTTTCTATCAATTTGTTGATTTCAGCATTTTCCATTTCCATCACGCCATTTCTGACCAGCACAACAATATCAAGATGAGGAATGTCGTGTTGATTTAAGCGAAAACTATCTCTGATCACGCGTTTAATACGGTTGCGTTGATTGGCGCGTTTTACATAGCGTTTAGCAACAGTAAGGCCCATACGCGGATGTTGTTCCGAGTTAGGAATAGCGAGCAGGGTAATTTCAGCAGAAGATGCTTTGATGGGATTAGAAAATACAGATTTAAATTGCGCGGGAGTTAACAAACGTAACTCCCGCGAAAAGGTATAGCTAGTCAACTAGTTACCCACTTATTAAGCAGATAAACGAGCGCGACCTTTCGCACGACGACGTGCAAGCACCTTACGGC
>JBOFUF010000450.1:0-2139 GCA_051652445.1 Shewanella sp. | reverse complement strand
ATTACATTTTTGCATTCGCTGTTCTGCATCAACGAATGCTGTCATCACCGCATTCAACCGAAAGAGAAATGACTTAAAATACGCAGAGAGTATAAGCAGAGAGTATAAAGAGGAGTCGCCGTTAAAAAAGCGCCAGCGGTCGTAAAACGAGCAATTACAACAACTTGTTTAAAAATCAAACAATTCACTGCTTATGCACTTAATATGCAAATAAAAAAGATAACCCCCGATAATTTTCTAACCGCCATTCAATAAAGTGAATAATTAATCATAAAAAAGAGGTTGCTGTATTTAGCAGCTAACCTCTTTTCTTTAAATCAGGCAATAAATCATACCACCAGAGCCATGCACTGTCAGTCCGACAGACATAGGATTAGCCGCGTTTGGTGCCCCATGGATCGTTATCATCCGTGGAAGGGCTGGGTCCTGAACGCTCAACGTTTCTTGAATCGGTTCTTGAATCGTTTCGTGGCTCGTTTCGTGAATCACTGCGGCGCGGTGAACCGCTATTCGATGAACCATATCCTGAACCTGTGCCACGTCCACCCGTGGGTTTTTTACCCGAGCTTCTGCCTGAGCTGTTACCTGTGTTGTTACTTGAGCCATAACCAGAATTAGGTCGGCGGTTACCCGCGTCATACTCAGCGCTGGCTTTTGCCTGCATTTCAGCGATTGATTCTATCGTCAGTTCCATCGGTTTACGCGGCGCGATACCAGAAGCAAAACCGCGTTCACGCGGCTTAAGATCAAACTGATCACCAACCGCTTTAGGCATACGCTTAAATCGATACAGGTAAAAGTTTTCTACTTTCTCCCGCGCCCATTCAGTTTTCTTGAGAAAAATGATACAGGCCTCAATCGTCGGATTAGTATTAAAGCAGCCTAGTTTTAATGCTGCGTATAAAATTTTCCAGCCATAAAAATCGACTAACTCAGTGATCATCGTCTCGAGTTTGAGGCCGTGTAACGGGTTATTTTGTTGCTCTACTATCATGTGAATTCCAAATTCAGCCCCATTGGCTGATTTTACTGTATTGGTTTACGGTATTGGTTTACGGTATTGAGTGACTCAATGAACGACTATCATTAAAAACGATATTAAACAGCGTTAAGCCTTATCGCGGCTGATATGCCCAAACAAACTGAAGATACCGGATCCAGCTAGCTTAAGTATAGGTAGCGGCTAAGCTTAGGCCGCAAACATCGTTAAGCCGCAAAGATAAAGCGTAGCCGTAAAATCAGTTTTCTCGACTAAACTGGCGCAATAATAACGGTAAATGGGGTAAACACCTCCTTTTATTTACCTTGCCGAGATCAAGCATACACAGGTTCACAGGCGAAACTCGACTGAAACGACTCGATTTATGGCAAGCCCTGATATACTCGCTCGCATCTTTAGCCCTTAGTCTGTATACTCCGCGACCTTATTATCCCAACTTGACTGTTTTAACATAGAGTGGGAGAAGCGCATGTTTCATTTTGGGGCTTGTTTGTCACCATCCCCGTTAGCCAATACCTAGGAAAGCTCCTTTGATCTCTACCGCGAACATCACGATGCAGTTTGGCCCTGAGCCATTGTTTGAAAACATTTCAGCGAAATTTGGCAACGGTCACCGCTATGGTTTGATCGGCGCGAATGGCTGTGGCAAATCGACCTTTATGAAGATCCTCAGCGGCGCGTTAGCGCCCACCTCTGGCAATGTGTCCATCACGCCCGGTTTGAAAGTCGGTACCCTAAGCCAAGATCAGTTCGCCTTTGAGCAATACAGCGTTATCGATGCGGTGATCATGGGTGACGTAGCCCTGTGGAAAGTCAAACAGGAACGCGATGCCATTTACGCCAATCCAGATATGACCGAAGAAGATGGCATGCGGGTGGGCGATCTTGAAAGTGAATTTGCCGAAATGGATGGCTACAGCGCCGAAAGCCGCGCCGGTGAAATCTTGCTCGAAGCAGGTATTGAAGAATCGTTCCATTACGGCCTCATGCAACAAGTGGCTCCGGGCTGGAAACTGCGAGTGCTGTTAGCACAAGCACTATTTGCCAACCCCGATATTCTGCTGCTCGACGAACCCACCAACAACTTGGACATCCATACCATTAGTTGGTTAGAAGCCGAGTTGAACAAACGCAAATGC
>JBOFUF010000449.1:0-4966 GCA_051652445.1 Shewanella sp. | reverse complement strand
TGTTTATCTTAAATTGCAGGTATAAAAAAAGGCTTAGATTGATGTGCTTATCGCTTTCATCTTTCCTAAGCCTTTTGTCTTAGCTTACTAAAAAGTAAGCTTAATTACCTTTCATTACTTCTTGTAACGAGAAGCAACGTTGTCTAAACGGTCGTTTGCGCGTTTAGCTTCTGCTTGTGCGTCCATAGATGCTGCTTTTGCATCTTGAACATCAGCAGATAGTTTGCTTTGCTCTGATTTCAGAGAACCAACGTCAGCTGACAATTGATCAACTTTGTTGCCCAGAGTTGCAACGCTTTCTTCAAGAGCAGTAGTGTTCGCGCAACCACCTAGTAGGGCAGTCATTGCTAAACCAGCAATCATCAGTACTTTTTTGTTCATTTTAAAAAATCCCTTAAAATAGGTTGGATTTGAATGTTTCGTCAATTTGTAAGCGAAACTGCCTAATTATGACATAGCTTTTTTAATTTGCTACGAATATTAATGACTTTAATCAATCTAGGCATATTATTTTTTAAAAAAGCGTTTTTTTTATACTATCTCAACATCTCTCATTACCTAAAGAGTTGTTGTTCACTATATGGCAATAAGATGATTACAAGTGGTTTACATATTATTCGCGTCATGTTGCAGTTTGGGTTGTATTTCTTGTTTAATGTGACGCACGGCTTCAATTCGATGTAAATGTAATGCCTCTTTTATCTCTGCTCCCTGAAAACCTTCAGCAATGATGGCAGCAATATTAACATTATTGGCGACAGCAAAACATTGGGCTAAATAGTCTCCTTGCGGGTATGGAGTGTTTTCAAATCCTGTGCGGCCGCGCATATCAGCTGTGCAAGCTAATATGAGTTGCGTTAAGCGCTCTGGCTTACGCCAAAAATCTGCTTTATCAAATATTTTAACGATAGTCTCGGCTCGGAGTTCGAATGCCTGATGGACGTTCTGATGTTGATCGCTGACGAGTAACGCCAGATCGCGCGTCTCGTTTGGTACTCGTAAACGGACACATAACGCTTTTATAAGTGGTAAGCCTTTTTGGCCGTGTCCGTGATGTTTCGGTAAATGTTCTCTTGGGCTCAAGGCTTTACCCAAATCATGAACCAGAGCAGCAAAGCGAATACTTTTGTCCTCAGTCAGGAGTGCGGCTTGTGCTAGCACCATTAAGGTGTGTATGCCTGTATCTATTTCAGGATGCCATTTTTCAGGTTGAGGTATGCCAAATAGGGCATGGATTTCAGGAAACAGGACGTTGAGTGCGCCACATTGGTGTAGTACCTCAAAAAAGACCTCTGGGTGAGGTCCGCCTAAACTTTTATCAACTTCTTGCCAAACTCGCTCCGCCGTTAAAGCGCTAAGCTCATCGCTTGCGCTAATTTGACGCATCAGTGTCAGGGTTTCTGCGGCAATTTGAAATCCTAAGGCATGAAACCTTGCGGCAAAGCGGGCGACGCGTAACACTCGCAGTGGATCTTCAACGAAAGCATCTGACACATGGCGTAACATGCGCGCGTTAATATCCTCAATACCATTAAATGGATCGTATAAGTTGCCCTTTTCATCTTGTGCGATCGCATTGATGGTTAGATCTCGACGCAACAAATCTTGCTCTAAAGTCACATCAGGACTAGCGTGGCAACTAAAACCACCATAACCCAGTCCAATTTTCCGCTCTGTGCGGGCTAAAGCATATTCTTGTTGATTTTTGGGGTGTAGAAATACCGGGAAATCTTTACCCACTTGACGGTAACCCTGTTGTAACATTTGCTCTGGCGTAGCTCCAACGATGAGGTGGTCTTTATCTTTAATAGGAAGGTTGAGCAGGCTGTCACGTACAGCACCGCCGACGAGATATATTTTCACAGGTAAGCACCGATTATTGCGTCATAAACATAGTTTATCATGCTCAAGGAGGGGTGGATAAAGTCGTTGTCGGTTTTTTAATTCCTTAATTCCTTGATATGTCACATTGATGCAGCAGATATTTTGACAATAACATTGGGACGCTTTAACGTGGTCCGTTATTTTTAATTTAGGATGATTGGTGGTATGTACAAGGCATTTTATGGACTCAACGATAACCCTTTTTCAATTGCACCCAATCCCCATTATTTGTTTTTGAGCGATAGACACAGAGAGGCGTTAGCCCATTTAACCTATGGGTTGGGGGAGACGGGCGGCTTTGTGTTGCTAACGGGGGAAGTCGGCACGGGGAAGACAACAGTATCTCGGTGTTTACTTGGACAATTACCCGACAATACCGACACGGCATTTATCCTTAATCCATCGCTAACAGAGCTCGAACTACTCGCAACGCTTTGTGATGAACTTAATATTTCCTATGGCGACAATCCCACACTTAAGCAGTTGACCGATCATTTAAGTCGTTTTTTATTGGACAATCACAGCAAAGGTCGCAATACCGTACTGATTATCGATGAAGCGCAGCATTTACGTGCTGCGGTGTTGGAGCAGTTGCGCCTTCTGACCAATCTTGAGACGGACACTAAGAAGTTACTGCAGGTGATTTTAATCGGTCAGCCAGAATTGCAGCTGTTATTAAAGCGGCAAGAGTTGCGCCAACTCGCTCAGCGGATCACGGCTCGCTACCATCTATTACCGCTAAATGAAGATGAAATTGCCCTCTACGTGTTGCATCGCTTGCAGGTCGCCGGACGATTTGAGCCTTTATTTACCCGCAAGGCTGTTAAGGTGTTACAGAAATACAGTGGTGGGATCCCTCGATTAATTAACCTCTTGTGTGAACGTTCGCTGATGGCAGGCTATGCGCAATCGCGGGTGCCTATCGATCATCACATGGTGAGGCAAGCGGCGGCGGAAGTGTTAGGTGAAGAGGAGTCAACTCAGAATAGGTATTTTTGGCCGACAGCGACCGCCGCGGCGTTATTTGTCGCATTTGGTGTTTCCTATTGGCTATTTAGCAATAAGCCTGTCGATGCCGCATTCGTGTCCAGTATGATCGTTGAGTCTATGCCAACGAATGTGGCAGTTGCGAATGCGCAAACCTTGAGCGCGACCGAAGCGACCAGCAAATTAGGACGTTCTGCTGTTCAGCAAAGCAGTCAGGGGGCAATTTCAGATCCTCATCAGCGTTTACTTAACGATGCGATTAATCAGAGCCGCAGTATTGATATCGCCTTTGCGGGTTTGTTTAGTGTGTGGGAAAAAGTGCCTTATAAAGGCTTAACAGCTTGTCAATCGGCGGTTGAGCAAGGGTTAGCTTGCTATCAACAGCAAGGTAATTGGATGTCTCTGACGCGACTTAATTATCCAGCTGTCGTGTATTTGGTTGATGATGAACAACAAGATTTTTATGCTGCAGTGCTTGCTGTAGAGGGTGAACAATTGCTTATGCAACTGGGAGAGCAGCAACTTTGGGTAGATAGAGTGTGGTTCAATCAACATTTCAGTGGCACCTTTGAAATATTATGGCAAGCCCCTAATTTACCGATGATGGATATCAGTCAAAAATCGAGTCCTGGGCAATTACAGTGGTTAGAAAATGCGTTAGCACAGGTGAATAATCGTAGTGCACGTAGGGTCAATCAATTTGATGTTCAACTGGAAAATGATCTTAAAACCTTCCAAAGTCAGCATGGCTTAAAAGCCGATGGTATTGCTGGAAATCAAACATTAGTGAGATTAAATTTGTATTTAAGTCAACACGGTCCACGTTTAATCGACAATGGGGCGCGTAGCTGATGTCTATTTTACTCGATGCCGTGACCCGCAATAAACAACAGCAACAATCACCTTTACCCGATGCCGTGACGACACCAAGGGCGAATTATCCACAGCCACGTAAATCGGGCATGCCAATAGGCAAAGTATCTGTATTCGTTGTCGCGATAGCGGCAGGAATTGGCATCGCTTGGGGGTTAAGCGTTTGGGAGCAAACTCGACTTCCCCAAAGTGATATGGTGACAGTGACCAACGTACTACCATCTACGCCATCATTATCGTCTTCTTCAGCAGTTAACAAGGAGATTACGTCTACTTCTGTAGCATCGGTCTCTCAGGTACAAGCTTTGTTCGATACTGAGCCCAGTCGTGCTTTATCAGGTGTGCGGCTTGCGGGAAAAGTTGCGCTTCCTCGGGCACAGATTTTACCTGAGTTCACCGCATCATCGCAATTTCAGCAGGCTATAGCCCCCCATTCCACTCAAGTGGATCCGAGCGCAAATATGCATGCGACTGTAACTACGCAGACTCAAGGTCATCGTGATTTAGCTGCTAATGATTCGAGCTACGGAGACTATATGTCGACGTCTGCCCAAGTTGATACGGTAAGTCGAAATGCTGAGACGATAGCAGTACAACCTATGATGTTGGGCGCAAATGCTAACCAGTCAGGTCTTGCGAGTCTTGAGGCTTTGCGGCAGCAAGTCAGTGCAGCGGCAGAAGATGTCGGTTTAGAGACCAACAAAAGTCGCGATGAAGATAAGTTAGTGGCTTCCTTTCAAAATGCGTTAAAGGATGTGGAGTACACCAATGCGGCGCAGACGAATGTCACTGAAGCTAAATTAGATCCTATTCCTAAAACGGCGACGGATGACATTCCCAAATATGGTCAACTACCCGCGGGTATGCAATTGCAAGTGCCTGAGTTTAATATCGTTGCCCATGTTTACTCTAGCGTTCCGAGTCAGCGGTGGCTGAATGTGGACGGAGAAGAGCTGCAAGAAGGGGATATGATTGCAGGTAAGTTGAAAATTATCTCCATTCGTCCACGGGATATCGTGTTAGATATTCAAGGGGCTCAGTTTAAGATACCTGCAATCTAACCTTGATGGACGAAGCAATATATTGGACATCTGTAACCGTCATTGAGATAAAAAAGATTTTATAGTCTAAAAAAACGCCTAGGCTGAATCTTAAATCGTCAAGGCCGATTGCTTCAACACTTCTAAAAGTTCAACATCCGATGCCCTCCCAGCATCGGATT
>JBOFUF010000448.1:0-11833 GCA_051652445.1 Shewanella sp. | reverse complement strand
GAGCCGCCATAGTCACCAATTTACCGGATTGCTTAAAAGCCAGCTCAGCCCGCTGAGCTGAGCGAACCACGCCCGAAAAATGGGTTTGAGAGACACCTTGAGGCTGAAGCGTCAGAATTAAGGCCGGTCTGGATATTTCCGCAACAACGGGAGGAGTACTTTGCTTCTCACCACATCCACTCAAAACAGTAATAGCGCATCCCAAAAATAGGACTCGCTGAAAACCTTGAAGAAACTTCATTCCGTGCTCCTGACTCAATAATTTATGCCATACATTGCGATAAGTATGGCCTTAAGGACATATTGATTATAAATATGCATTCTAACGATTTTACTTCGATGGAGTTAGTCTATAACTTATTGATAATTTTTCAAACTTAGACTCATATATTGGGTGATCTTTCTGCCAAGTGCGAATCTGACCTTATATTTTACAACGTAAGCAAACAATGCCTCTAACCAATTAACTAATATTGCAACATCCAGATGTAACTGGTTAAATTAACCGATAAGTTTGTATCTCTAAACTATTTAATCAATTTTAGCCGCTATCTTTCCAATAAATACACTAAGCCAATCGCAGGGTGCTTTCTTGGCTAATATAAATCCAACGATATGATGAAATAAGATAGCTATAACACTGAAAAATAATGGGTAACAATGAGCATAAATGATTAAGACTGATTTTCCATCGTCTTGCCCAGGCGTTGGCTCAACAGGACGGTTTAACCGCACAAGACCCGTGATGGGATCAACGCGAAAATGACGAAAATCGCCACGCAGCTCACACCAGGTCAGTAAGGTCCAAGTACCACGCCAAAAATAGATGGCGAGCGGCCTAACTTCCCGCTCGGTAACATCAAGTTTGACCTCTTGGTAGAAAAGTTTGGCGTATTCGCGGCGCTAAGCCGCATTACGCAAAGGGTCAAAGAATTAAAACTCATTGGAATCGAGGTAAAAATCCGGTGAAAACATTAAGGATGATTACTTTGGCAAACTGGCTTGGTGCGCCTGAATAAAATCATTCATGGCTTTGCTCGCCCTCGCTTGGGCACTGGCTAAGGTATCGGTATCAACCATAGTTTCGACCACTTCGTAGTAGCACTTAATTTTAGGTTCAGTGCCAGATGGCCTGACAATCACCCGAGCCCCGCCCGCTAAGCAGTAAGTCAATACATCACTCGGTGGTAAGTCGATTTCCTCAACATTTCCATTGGCAAAACGACGCTCAAGTGCTTTTAAATCATCGGTTGAGAGCACATCTAACTCACCAATCTTCACCGGGGGATGCTCGCGCAAATAGGCGCCAATATTAGGTGTGTCAGGTTTTAAAGCAATGCTCACCTGCGCATTGAGATGGAAGCCATGCTCACGGTAAATGTGCTCGAGTCTGTCCCAAATCGTTTGCCCCTTCGCCACCAACTCGGCGGTTAATTGGGCAAATGCCACCAGCGCCGACAGGCCGTCTTTGTCCCACACCATGCTGCCCACCGTATAGCCAAGGGCTTCTTCATAGGCAAACAGGAACTGATCCTCAGGAGACGTTTTCGCGATCCCCACATTCATCAACCACTTAAAGCCGGTGAGCGTGGTAAAGCTTTGCGTGCCAAACCCTTGAGCAATTTTAGATAACAGGCTCGATGACACTATCGTTGTGCCCGTAAGCCGTTGATTATTTTTGGCGTGAGATAACAAGTAATGCCCAAAGAGCACACCGACTTGATCGCCTGTTAGCATCTGATACTCGCCATCATCGCAGCGCACTGCAACCGCAAAACGGTCGGCGTCGGGATCGTTAGCACAGGCAAGCATAGCGCCGTGTTTTTTCGCCTCGGCAATCACTAAATCCATCGCCCCTTTTTCTTCAGGGTTTGGGAAGTTCACCGTCGGGAAATCGCCATCGGGTTCACGCTGGGAGGCAACACAATACACTTGGGTGAAACCGGCATCTTTCAATACCGTTTCAGCCATGTCGGCCCCCACTCCGTGCATGGCGGTATAGGCTAAACTCACCTTTTCAGGCGCGGTATGGTGTTGCAGCACCTCGGCTTGCTGCACGCCGCGGCGATAGTGTTGGTAAAAATCGTCCTGCAGGAGTATTAACTTACCTTGTTTTACCGCATCATCATGGGCTAAAAACGGAATCGCTTGATTCGCGGCGCGCTCAATTTGCGCGGCAATGCCCGAGTCGTGGGGCGGAATAATCTGCGCGCCATTCTCCCAATAGACTTTATAGCCATTGTATTGCGGCGGGTTATGACTCGCGGTCACCACAATACCCGCTGCCGCATTAAAATGTTTCACCCCAAAGGCCACCAGCGGGGTTGGCGCTACTTTGGACGTTAAGCGCACCTTAATGCCCATCGCGGTGAGCACACTCGCTGCATCCTGGGCAAAAGTAAATGAGTCGTGGCGGCCATCGTAACCAATCACCACGCCCCGCTCGGCTGCATCTTTAATTTGATCAAGTAGATAAGCCCCAAGACCCGCAGAGGTTTGGCGGATCACCAAACGGTTCATCCCCATGGGGCCTGGGCCCACTACGCCACGTAACCCTGCGGTGCCAAACGCCAAGCGACCCGCAAAGCGCGCCGCAAGTTCGGCTTCATTGCCGCTATCAATTAGGGTTTGTAATTGGGTTTGAGTGCGAGGGTCAGGATCATTTTCAAGCCAATGATTTACCTGTAACTGCAGATGGGTCTTCATAAGATGTCTCATTGAAAATCATTTGCAATTACCTTAGGAAAAAATACCCAGAAGAACAAGTGAATTTGCATCCCATCGTCACGATTGAGGGAAAATGACAGCAATCAACGACGAAATGGGCTCAATTACTGGGATACATCAATTTACTGAGCTTTCTCCTTATCAAAACAGGCTACACCCTAAAATAGACTCAAGTGAACAACACAATGGACACATAAGGCAGAATCGCCACTATTTAACGTATTGAATTCATTGAGACTACATTTGAGAAAAGCTCTTTTTGAGTGTCCTGACCCAACTCGGTGCGCCAAGGTTTATCATAGACTCGCACCAAATAAAAAGTTTCACGGCTGGTATCGGTAACGAATGCAACACCAAAACGCATGAGTTCATGATGAATATCGTGAACAAATACCAGTGAGAAATTTTGGCGCCCAGTCAATTGATTGATATCCTCTCTTGACAAACTGACCCCTTTGTCAACCCCTTCAAACCGTTTCATAAGCCAATGGGCAAATTCTTTTGCACTCACCATAGACATGATATTAATCCTCAGTATTGGCGCACCCATTTAGGCAAAAGCCCTAAAGTGCCACTCAATGTTAAAATTAAACACGATAAGAACCACTGCAGCGAGCATTAATCTGTGACAAAGCCATCAATAAACAGATTAAAATTTAGATCCTCTGTAGAGAAAATAGAACACATTCTCCCGTATTACCAAGAATAACACCCTAAAAACTAAAATATTGTGGTCTGCATAAGCCCATCATCACTGCGATTCACTCCATAAGGGATGAGAAGCCAGCTCGGTCATTTTTTTGGCTGCATGAATGTCAATCGAGGTATAAACAACATCATAGGCAAGTGGCTACACTGACGGCATATTGAAGTCATCGGGATACTCAGAACGCGCAACATTCAACTGTGGGTATCTTAAGACTGTGGGTATCTTAAGATAGTGAAGGCCACTCACGGCCAAAGGGACTCACATTGAGTCCCTTTGGTTAACAATGGAGTAAAACCACCCGCGTAATCAATCATCCTACATAACAAACGCGGGTGAACTGCCTGCTTAGGTAGTTATACGTTTTTATAAACAGCAGTTGCTAAGATTTCGGTGGCGCTAAATCACGCGTCTTCCAAAGTGAATAAAGCACTCCAGCGACTAACAGCCCAAAAGTGACGCCTAATGAAAGTGCCGTAGGGATTTTAAAATCCACTAATCCTACATGATTAAAATACACTAGACCCACTTTCACCCCAATAAATATTAATACCACTGACAGCGCATATTTAAGGTATTCGAAACGGTGCACCATAGCAGCCAAGGCAAAATACAAGGCTCGTAGCCCCAGAATCGCGAAGATATTCGAGGTATAGACGATAAAAGGATCTTGGGTAATCGCAAAAATTGCTGGAATACTGTCGACTGCAAACACTAAATCCGCGGTTTCCACTAAGATCAACGCTAAGAATAACGGTGTCGCCCACCATCCTTTTGTTAACTGATGATCTTCGCCTCGTACCCAGAATTTCTCTTCATGCAACGTTGGCGTAAAGCGCATCTTAGTACGTAACCATTTATAAAACTTATTATCTTGGATATCACTGTGCTCATTGTTTGAGAAGAGCATTTTTACGCCAGTGAAAATCAAGAAGAGTCCAAATAACACCAGTACACCTTGATACTGGGCAACCAGTACGGCACCAAGACCGATCATAATGGCACGCAACACGATTACGCCCACAATTCCCCAGAAGAGCACTCGATGTTGGTATAAACGTGGAATACCTAAGCTACTGAAGATTAACGCAATAACAAATACGTTATCCATAGACAGTGATTTTTCAATCAGATAGCCCGTTAGGTATTCCATGCCTGCGGTTGGACCCTTGTACCACCAGAGCCAAGCCCCAAACAATAAGCCCATACAGATATAAAAAGCTGAAAGCTTTAAACTTTCAGCCACGGTAATTTCATGCTGTTCCTTGTGCAATACGCCAAGGTCAAAAGCTAATAACGCCAGCACAAAACCAAAAAACATTAACCATACCCACATTGGGTAACCCACAAATAGCGTGGTAAAAAATTCCATATGTCTCCTTAATCGTTAAAAAACAGCTTACAACAGCAATAAATCAACATGCCCACAAGCGTTTAAGCTTGACGGTGATACTAATTTATTCACAAATAAAAAGCATTAAAACAACAGTTGACTTGCTAAATTTTTGATTAATCTTCGTTCACCCTTGTAGATGTGAAAATAAAGAGAGATAAGAGGCGATCTACTGCCGCCCACGGCTTAGCCGATATCCCCACACCAGTAGATGCAGTAGCAATAAGCCGGTAAAAGCCAAGCAAAAAAACAGTAATGCAATTGAATTAACCTGCGAAGGACTATCCCAATAAAGAAACCACCATAGAGGCCAACCTACTGCTGATAAGCCCGTTAGCTGCCACATACAACGCCGACAGCGACCTATCTTCTGTCTGAAAATATTCTGTTTTACATCTGTGTGATCACAATCCCCGCAACTCATGCTATTCCCATTTTTAATTAATGCCATCCTTAAGCGTCATCATAAAAAAACTAGCAATTTAGCAATACTCAATAGCAACACCGAATTGCTACACCGAATTGCTACACCAAATAGTCACCCATCCCAATGCGGACACGCATAACTTCCGCCCTAGATATCCATCACACCATCGATAGCTAAGAAACGCCTTATTAAGATACGGCTTACTGTGGTTGGTATAGCATCATTAGCAACACTTATTTTGATGTACATTTCAATTTTTTCAGGTAAGTTGATTTCATCGAAACAATACAGAACACCTAGGCTGATGCCTCATATTGTCAAGTGAATTTGAATGCCCCAGCGTGTTGATTACATGTTGATCGCAGAGACTTTGACAGCAATAATTTGTTTGGAAACGTAAAATGGACGACACAATGAACACACCGTTTATGACCCCCTACAGCAAACAAGCAGAACAATATTTTTGGAAAACGGGCGTTGCAAAAATTGATTTAGGTAAAGACCCCTTCCAATCAATTCATCATTTGTTCATATCGAAAAAAAACAGCAAAATTTCATCTGTAGGTTCATGTTTTGCACAACATGTGGGTAAGTGGCTGCTCGACAATAATTATCCATTTAATCGCAGCAAACTCGATAGTCGACAGATATCCAGCTTTGCCTTTGGCAATGTTTATACCCCGAGATGCTTTCTCCAATGGCTAACCTTAGACTCTGCTCATTCACACAGATTTGATATTTTTTATGACAAAAATACTGAACACTATATCGATTTATTAAGACCGAATATTCATCCAGAAGGTTTCACCTCAGAAGAAGCATTACGTGAGGCACGAATATCCGCAAAAAATGAACTTTTCGATACGCTCAAAGCAACCGATGTTCTTATTTTTACCTTAGGTTTAACAGAAGCGTGGAAAGATATTGACCATGTTTTCTACCCAAACTGCCCAGGGGTTATAGCGGGTGAGTTCAATGAGAATACATTTATTTTTCATCAGTTTAATTACAATGAAATAAAAGCTGACTTATTACTTATAAAAGATATCCTTCAAGGTATCAACCCAAAGATAAAAGTCATATTGACCGTATCGCCAGTCCCTCTAACTGCAACAGCAACAAATAACCACATTCTGGTAGCAAGCCAATATTCTAAATCAGTACTACGAGCGGTTGCAGGTGACTTATCTGATAATGATAAATTTTTCGAATACTTCCCATCATTTGAGATTATAACCGTCAATAATGTCAATGATTTTAGATTTAATGACAATAGAAGAACGGTTTCAGATAAAGCGGTTGAATATGTTATGAGTCACTTCAATTCGGCATTTTTTGATAATGACATCAGCAAAGACCAAAGCAACAGTGTGCAAAGTAACAATAAGAGCAATCACCAAGAAACGGTATGCGACGAAGAACGTTTAGAAGCTCTTAGCCAATTAGCGGCTACCGCCAATAGCACCACAGTGAACCAATTAACATTAATTGGTGATAGCCAAATGAATAAATTAGCTAACGCATTCAAAGAAATGGCGATCCCGTTTACCGGTGGCATGGTAATGAACGGCTCAGGATTTGCTCAAGGTAAGCTTTCAATCTGTGAAACAGAATATTTCGTACCGCTTGAGAATGCCGCCTCACGCCAACTATATGCACCAATATTGAAAAACCTACAGGCCCATGAAGAATCTCATTTTGAAAATAAATCGGTCATTATTTCAAATATTGGGCTACAAACACATCAAAACGCGGCTCGCTTTTTTGCCTGGTTACAAAAACAACCAGATATAGATATTAATGATATTACTTTGAAAAACTATGTCGATTTCTTCAATGAGGACCAATCAAAACAACTGTCTATCTTATTAACGATGAAAGAGAGAGGACATACTGTTATCGTTGTTTCTGATCCCCCTTTCTGTCGTTACTTCAGAGAATCACAATCAACAGCGGGGCTTGTCTATTCTTATTTTGACGCGCTTGAATACATTTGTTCAGAGCTTAATCTTTTATTTTTTAATGCGGCAAAAACCTTCGATGAAGAAATTGACACCCCGATGGCATACGCCTCAGATATTTGCTATCCCGACGGCCAACATGATTGGAGCCATGGCAACTCAATGTATTACACATGGCTAGCAAATAAATTATTGCCCATCATATCTGAAAACACTTAAAAATGGTTCACGATGAGGACTCATTGAGTCCTCATTCCTCCAATCCTATCACCTTAAAGTGACATTTTAAGCCTTACCATCCCTTCATCGATTGAAACCAGTGCGCGATAGCCTAAATCTCGTTTAGCGGCGCTGATATCAAAATAATGGCTGCAGGATAATTGTCGTGCGACAAAACGCGTCATCAGGGGTTCTTCTTGCTTCTTTAGCAGAAAAAACACGCTTTCCAATACCGCGCCTGCCACATAGGCCACAGATTGCGGCACACGTTGAGTCACTGGCGGTAACGCGGCGCAAGCCAGAATCAAGTTGAGCATTTTGGCCATAGTGATGGGTTCATCGTTACTCAGAAAATACGCTTTTCCTTGGCACTTAGGCTTTGCTTGGCAAAGTTCCAGTGCCGCCAGCACATGGGCATAGGCAGCGTTGTCTATGTAGAGGGTATCGACTAGCTTATCTTCGCGGCCAACCAGTTTAAGCTTACCTAAACGCCCGCGTGCCAATACCCGAGGCACGAGATGGGGATCCCCTGGACCCCATATCAAATGCGGTCTGAGTGCGACGGTTTTTAACGCATAGGGTACAGTGGCTTGAGTCGTCACTTGGCTAGTCACTTGGCTAGTCACTTGGCTAGTCACTTGGCTAGAGAATTGAGTTACATCAGGATGTTCAAGTGCCACCTCACCCACTTGATTGGCATCAAGCATCATCTTTTCGGCGATGGCTTTAGAGTGGGCATAATAATTAAGGAAGGATGTGGCATAGGGAGTAGACTCATCGATACCGGATTCATCCTGACCTGTGAAAGTCACACTCGGGGTACTAGTGTAGATTAACTTATTTATTTTTAATGCCTTACAAGCGGCAATCACATTCGCTGCCCCCTTCACATTCGGGCAGAAATAACTGTCTCTATCGCCCCAAACACCCGCTTTAGACGCCACATGGAAGACGATATCGCAACCTTGCATCGCCTGCTGCACCTGCTGCGGTTCGACTAAATCACCTTGGTGCATAATCACGCCTAGCGCTTCAAGATCAGGATAATGCCCGCGTGCAAAGCCGGTAACCTTAATGCCTACGGCTAACAATCTCAAACAAATCGCTTTACCTAAAAAGCCCCCCGCCCCCGTGACAAAGGCGTGTTGCACCTTAAGGGCAAGTTCTGCGAGTGCTGTTTGCTCAGCCATATCAAATTGCGCCAATATTGTGCTCTTGATTGGGTTTATCATCATTTAAGTATCCATTTCAGCACATTTACATGAACTTAACGTTGGTATAAGAAGTTAAAAATAAGCACAAGGGCTTAAAAATAAGCGAGTTTGTTCAAATGAACACAGAATATAACGTAAAAAATGCAGGAAAAAGCCGCGGAGTATAAATCAAGCTTTCGTTTGTGATTGCGCCCAAACGGCTAATTTTTCTCTAAAAATCTTGGCATTATGCCGTACATCCACAGGGAAATCAGGATGGATAAGAAACCGCCTAATGCCTTGAGTCTGGGTAAATTGCTCGGCGATGGCAGTCAACTCTTGATACAACTGCTGACTTTTATTGCACGCCATTGACTGGTCGAGTTCGATACAAATTAACGGCTCTATCTCGTTCGCCACAGTCACGCCCACTAAAGCGGAGCGCTTCACATTGGGATGGGTATTAATAATGCGCTCGCAGGGAATGGAATAATAACGCTTAGCAAACAATCCGTTAAGAGTTGCATCAACCCTGTGGGCCTTACGACCACACATCCACAGAAGGCCTTGGTCATCGAGATACCCCAGATCGCCCATACGATGTCTAACGGTATGGGTCGCCGAGTCCCTAATCTTGGCCGCCGCCGTCGCGCGATGGCCTTGGCCATTGTGTTGGCCAACGTGTTGGCTATCTCGTCGATAGTAGGACTGACTCACCATAGGGCCCTGCACCACTATCTCGCCAATTTCACCGTTATTCATCACTAAGGCTTCATCCCACTCGGGGATCACCGCTTCGCTAATCGCAATGATGCGAATCGTCACGCCATCGATAGCGCGACCGACACAGATACCACCGCCGTTATCTGTGATGTCTGTGGTGGCAAATAATGCATCACTGGCAATCATACTAATCGGCAAAGATTCGGTTGCGCCGTAGGAATTTAACACCGGCACACCTTGGCTCAGCATCTGGCTAAAACGGGCGATAGAGGCAATGGTGGCTGGCGCACCCGCCGAAATAACCCGCTGTACGCTAGGCAATTTAAGCTGTTGTTGTTCCCCAGCGCGGCCTAAACGCTCAAGCAAAGCGGGATTAACAAACATATTGCTACATTGATATTTCTCAATCGCAGCAAACAGGAATGCGGGATTAGCGGTAATGGGTTTGCTGGCGTCCATCTCAGGCACAATAGACGCCATACCGAGCGCAGGACCAAAAAGTGAAAACAGCGGAAACGTCGCTAAATCGCGCTCGCCATGGCAAATGCCATAATCATTTTTTAACGCTTGGATTTGCGCCTCAAACATTCCATGGCTATACACGACCCCTTTCGGCGTGCCAGTGCTGCCACTGGTGAATAAGATCGCCGCCATCTCATCAGATTTGAGCATCACCATGGGATATTCAGACTTGGCAGCAGAGAATTGCCCAGAGGTATTTTGCAGCAGAGTCGATAAACTTATCGCGCCAGTCCCCATGCGCATTAACGTTGCCGCTAAACCCGTTTTGCCGCCATCGACATTGAGCAAGACCTTAACACTGCCCTTACCCCAGCCCAATACACGTCTCGCAATATGAGCCTTAGGAATGCCGATAAAAACATCGGGGTCAGCGTCGGCAAAACACTGTTTAAGATTGCGGATCCCCATACCGGGATCAACGAGGATGGGAATAATCCCCGCTTTAAACAGCCCAAAGGTGAGTGCAAAAAAATCCAAACTCGGCGTGACCATCAGCACAGCCTTCATACCGCGCTCGATGCCATGGGCGTTTAGCGCAAAGGCTATCGCATCGCTTTGTCTGTCTAGGGTCAGAAAATCTAACTCGCGGTAACGCAAACTCGCCACAGAAGCGCCCTGAGCACTTTGGACGGCTACCGCAAGATGATGGGGAATAGCATGGGCGGCTTGCTTGAGATGACGACAAATATTGGCATCACTGGCCATTGCTGACGTAGAAGAACCCGTTAGCAGCGGCGTTTCCAAGGGCGTCACCAAAGGCGTCACTTCAGTCTCAAGCAAGGTCGACATTAACCTGCAGCCTGTTCGGACGACGCCGCGGTTTGGTTGCCAGCCATAAATTCTTTGATATGGGCAATCACTTCATCGCTGGCATCTTCCAAAATGTAGTGACCACAATCGGCAAATTCATGCACGGTCGCATGGGGCATGTGTTGGCGCCATTTCGCTAAAAAATGCTTATCGAATACAAAATCCTTGAGGCCCCAACACATCAGGGTCGGCACTTTAGCAAATTGCGGTAAACTTGCTGCAATATCAGAGACTAATTGATAATTTCTATCGCCTTCGCGCAGTGGAATATCCTGCACAAAACGCAGCGTCGAAATACGATTAGCCCAAGAATTAAACGGTGCGACATAGGCTTCACGAATGTATTTCGACATCGGCTGGCGCTTTACGCCGACATACGAGGCGATAGATGAAAAAGCATTGAAACCACGCACCAGCACTGTGCCTAACAAGGTATTACGACAAATCCATAGCGGCCAAGGGAATGGCTTAGTCTCGGGCAGATGGAAAGCGCCGGTGTTCAATATCACTAGGCGCTTAATGCGCTCAGGATACCGCGCCGCATAACCCATGCCTATCATGCCGCCCCAATCGTGTACCACTAAGGTAATATTTTGTTTCACATTCAGGCTATCGAGCAAGGCGTCGAGATCGTCGATACGATTCTTAAGGGTGTAGTCATAACCACTGTCGTCTGGCTTATCCGACAAACCACAGCCGATATGATCCGGCACTATGCATTGGTGAGTGTCTTTTAAGGCGCTAACAAGATTACGGTAGTAAAACGACCAGCTAGGATTACCGTGAACCATGACCACAGGTTCGCCTTGACCCTCGTTGATATAATGTAGCTTGTTGCCATTACGGCTTAAAAAATGACGTTTAAAAGGCAACAGAGTGTCTAACATGACGCTTCCTATCTTGGTTTTTTATGAGAGCGAATAATGGGTTATGTATACTAGCCGAATAGACTTCACGAATAGGGCCTAGTTTATGACGTGAGTGTATGCCCGCTACAAGCTAAGACATGAAAGGGCGCGACTGTGCCCTACCACTTAATCCCTAACATCATGCAATTCAATCCACTGCCGATGCCTAAAAAACTCACTTGATCGCCCGCTTTTAAAAAGCCTTGATCGTGCGCCATGGCCGCAGTGACGGGTAATGAAACGG
>JBOFUF010000447.1:0-4569 GCA_051652445.1 Shewanella sp. | reverse complement strand
GATATGTTTGGTTTACTTAACAGTGAACCCGAAGACAGCAAGCAGCAGTTTGTGGAATGTACCCCATGGCCCGATAAAATTTGGCTTGAAGGCGAACGCGAAACCTTAGGCTTGTATTTGACTGGGCATCCGATCAATCAATATTTAAAAGAGCTGAAGCATTACACATCCGGTCGTTTGAAAGATGTACATCCTACTGAGCGGGGTAAAACCGCTAAGGCTGCGGGTTTAGTGGTGGCCACGCGGGTGATGCTGACCAAGCGCGGTTCTAAAATGGGCTTGTTGACCCTGGATGATAAAAGCGCGCGGCTTGAGATCATGTTATTTACCGAAGCTTTTGAAAAGTTTAATCATCTACTGGAAAAAGACCGGATCCTGATTTGTGAGGGAGAGGTCAGCTATGATGACTTTGCCGGCGGTAACCGCATGACGGCGCGCAACATTATTGATATCAGTGAGGCTCGCAGCCACTTTGCTAAGGCGTTGGAAATTGATATGGATGGTAGCGAGTTAACGCCATCGGCATTAGACACTTTCGAGCAAACCCTAAGCCCGTGGCGTAACGGCGCAGTGCCTGTGGTGATCAACTATACACAAGCGCAAGCCAAAGGTCAGTTTAGACTGGCCGATGCTTGGCGAGTGAATCCGACCGATGACTTGATGCTCTCGCTCGAATCGTTGCTCGGACCAAATAAGGTGAGAATTTTATTCTAATGTGGGTGAATATCTTAGGTTAAAACAGATGAAGTTTACTTATGTCGACTAATTTTAATGCTTCATTGATCACAGCCGATCTCAGTGCGCACATCGGTACTTTTTTGGCGGCACAATCGTTAACGCCTGGCGGCAAGTTAGTACTGGCTTATAGTGGTGGGGTCGATTCTGAAGTTTTAGCCTTTGGCTTAAGTCAGTTTGCGCGGCAACATCCCGAGTTTACTTATCAACTGGTGTATGTGCACCATGGTCTTAGTGATAATGCTGAGGCATGGGCGCAGCATTGCCTTGTGCGTGGTCAGCATTATGATTTGCCCGTGACGGTTGAGCGAGTAACAGTTAATCGCGGTCCAAGATTAAGCCTTGAAGCCGAAGCACGAAAAGTACGTTATCAGGTGATTGAACGGCATTTAAGTGCCAATGATGTGCTGCTGACTGCTCACCATGAAGACGATCAGCTAGAGACTATCTTACTGGCGCTCAAACGCGGGCAAGGGCCAAAAGGGCTGGCGGCCATGGGGCAAGTACAGGCACTTGCACAAGGTAGACAACTGCGGCCGTTATTGGATATCAGCCGTGATCAGATTGAAGCCTACGCAAAACAGCAGGGCTTAGTGCATATCGAAGATGAAAGTAATCAAGACGATAAGTATGATCGTAATTTTTTACGTTTAGAGATTATCCCTCGCTTAAAAGCGCGCTGGCCGAGTATTGCAACAACCGCGAGTCGCAGCGCAGTATTGTGCGCCGAACAACAGGCGACGCTGGATTTACAGGTGAGTGAACGTTTACCTTTATGGTTAACCCAAGCGCCTTACCATACTCAAAGTGTATTCAAGCTCGATGGTTTTGCCGAACAGTCGGCCGACTGGCAAGCGTTACTCTTACGAGGTTTTATCGAATCCCAAGGGTTCGCCTTGCCCTCAAAAGTGCAGCTTAAGCAAATCATCACTCAGCTTCTTATCGCCAAAGACGATGCTAAAGTGCATATTCGTGTGGGTGAATGTGAAATTCGCCGTTTTGCCCATCATGTGTATTTGTTTAACTATTATGCTCGCAAGCGTCACACTCAGCCTGTGAGTTGGAGGCTGCCACAACATTGCTTTATGTCTTTATTACAGGGTGATAGTACCGAATTAGTCGTGGCGTCTGAGGGCTTAGCTAACGAAGCGTCGCTTAGGCTGATAGCGACAGAACAAGGTGTTAGAGCTCGCTTCCCTTGGTCTGATGAAGTGGTCAGTGTGCGCTATCAACTGGCGGGACAATTTCGCTGCCACCCTCATTCTCGGAGTAAGGGGCGAGAATTAAAAAAATTATGGCAAGAGTTTACCGTTCCACCTTGGTTACGCGAAAAAGTTGGTTTCGTGTTTTATAACGAGCAATTGGTGATGGCAATTGGGCTGTGGATTGAAAAGGGCTTTAGTGTCGAGTCCAATGTGCTTGGTTTACAGGTGGAGCAAGTGTTGGTTGATGAAATAGAGGCATTGTAGTTGAAAGTCAATGCTGGAATATCGGCGTGTTCTAGCAAAGTAAGAGAGTAAATCGCAGCATGCAGTTTACTTTACATTTTCATCGGTTACGCACTGCAAGTGAGTTATCGTATATCATTTTGCATCCCTGTCCGTATTAAATTAATGGATGTTGGCTGAGTTTATAGCAGTTACGTCCAGCGGCTTTGGCTTGATAAAGTGCCTTATCAGCAAGTTCATAAAGTTGTTCAGCTTCAATGGTATCGTGTGATTCAGCGGCGCCTAAACTACAGCTAACGTTAAATTGATTGAAACTACTATGCTGATTAGTGGCCGAAATAATCCGCTTACATAACAAGCCTGCTGCATGTATATCTCCTTGGGCAATAATAACGAATTCATCACCGCCAATTCTAAAGGCTTGATCTGTATTGCGTATGGTTGCACGAATAATGTCGCCAAATTCCTTCAGAATATAGTCACCACATTTATGACCAAATTTATCATTAAGCTGTTTAAAATTATCAAGGTCGAGCACTATGAGTGCGACAGAACCTTGTTTTCGATGAGCCCTAGCGGTCGCATTGCTGATACTTTGGTTGTAATAATGGCGATTACCTAAGCCTGTGAGCGAATCAAACATAGCTTGCATCGACATTTCTTGGTATCGCATTGCGTTTAACAAAGGTTGTAATAACAGCGGTTCAATATCCTGTAAGCTTAAGGTTTGAGATGGCGTAAATGGCGTCAAAAGCTGATATTGAATCGTTAGGGGTATACCCGCACACATCAGCTGGCGATTAATGCTGATCCCATAACGTTTTCCCCAGCTTAATTTATGTTCACCATAGAGTAAACGCACGCCTTGGATCGGCAAGTGTTGTCCCAGCACGTTGCCATAGCAGGCAAAAACTGTCCGAGGATCTAAACTGCCATGCAGTTGTTGGATCACTTTTATTAAGTCAAATGGACTATCATTGGAACTATAATGTTCTGTTTGATAACGATATTCTTCAGGATACAGTTCGATCGCTAGGCTAAAGTCCATAATCATCACTCCGCAAATGTTAGTGCTATACCTCTCTAACCTGACATAGCAAATACTGTGCCGTAATATTTGTTAATAAAATTTGTCTTTGTTAGTCATTCAGTTAAGCTTAAATTTCCGCGTTATATTTTTTGACGCGTCAGCATGTTGACGGGAGTCATAGCGTCCAATGGAACATAGCTTCTTAATCCAAGTATTACTTATGCTTATGATTGCTATTGTGGCGATTGCTGTGCTGCGGCGTTTAGGCTTACCTGCTATTCTGGCTTATTTACTGACTGGGGTGGTGAGTGGGCCGAGCGGTTTTCATTGGTTTACCCAGCATCAAATGCAATCAGTAGCCGAGCTTGGTGTTGTGCTATTGATGTTTACCTTAGGGCTAGAATTCTCGGTTCCGCGACTCTGGGCTATGCGCCGCACTGTATTTGGGCTGGGCAGTGCCCAAGTCGCGATTACAACCCTATTGACCATGGGCATAGCCTTATTGTGTGGTCTTAATTGGGTAGAAGCCTTGGTTATAGGCGCTGCTATTGCGTTATCATCTACAGCTATAGTTCTCAAATTACTCAATGAGCAAGGCTGGCTTAGGCGGCGTCATGGCGAACTTTCTGTCAGTGTGCTCTTGTTCCAAGATTTGGCGGTTGTACCTCTATTGATCCTATTGCCATTACTCGCCAATAGCGGTGAACCTTTGTTGATCGTGGATGTGACTTTTGCTTTACTCAAAGGGTTTTTGGCTTTTTTCCTCTTAATGGCTTTTGGTAAGTGGGCATTGCCACGGATTTTTGACGAAGTCGCTCGTTCTCGCTCCAACGAACTCTTCGTGTTATCAACACTTGTGGTGGCATTAGTCACGGGGGTATTTACCCAATGGCTGGGATTATCTATGGCACTGGGGGCATTTATGGCGGGTATGTTGTTGGGTGAAAGCCAGTACCGCCGACAGCTTGAGGCGGATATTAGACCGTTTCGCGATCTTTTGATGGGGCTATTCTTCATTTCCATTGGCATGATGCTCGACTTTGCCTTAGTCATGGGTTTTTGGTGGCAAATTTTACTGATCTTAGTTGCAGTAATATTTGGCAAGGCATTGATCATTCATGGGATTTTAAGGTTGGTGGGTGAGCCTTTTCGGATATCCATGAGTACCGCGATGAGCCTAGCCCAAGTGGGCGAGTTTAGTTTTGTGGTGTTGGCTTTAGCCGTTAACTATCAACTGTTAGATAATGAAATCAGCACTATATTAGTTATGGTCACAGTGCTTTCCATGACAATAGCCCCTTGGTTAGTTCGTCATAGTGTAGATATTACTAAATGGGCTCTGGGAATTCACCAAGC
>JBOFUF010000446.1:0-8450 GCA_051652445.1 Shewanella sp. | reverse complement strand
TGGCTCTTTTATCTGTGAACGTTTTTCCTTTGGTCGCGTGGAACTCGGTTTACTGCCATTTGGGGTATTGGGATTAACTCTTTTTGGGGTTGATTTGCTTTGGGCTATTCCTCCTGCGCCAGAAGATGCTGGTTTTGTTTATGGATTTACAACCTTTATTGCTGAGTCGCAACATTATCGGTTGATGCTGGATTTTTTTATGATCGGTGTTAGCGGCGGGCTGTTTATCGTGCCCCTGTATGCGTTTATTCAATCCCGTTCGCCTAATGGCGAGTGTGCTCAGGCGATTGCCGCCAATAACATTATGAACTCATTGTTTATGGTGGTTTCGGCGCTGTTATCTATGTTATTGCTGGGCGTTGCGGGTTGGACGATTCCGCAGTTATTCTTGTTACTCGCCATGATGAATGCTGTGGTCGCACTGTATATTTATTCGCAAGTACCAGAATTTACCCAACGATTTATCAGTTACTTATTCAGCCATGTTATGTATCGCGTGACGATAACTGGCCGAGACAACATCCCAAAGGAAGGCGCTGGCATCTTAGTCTGTAACCATGTAAGTGATGTGGGGGTCTTGATCATTATGGGGGTATCAGCACGGCCTATTCGCTTTGTGATGGATAAATCCCTCTGGGACATTCCTCTGTTGAAGTATGTGTTGCACCATGCAAGCGTGATCCCTATCTGTTCGCCTAAGCTGGGTGAAGAGGACAGTGAAGATACCTATGATCGTGCCTTCGAGGCGATTCATGAGGCGCTGGCCAATGACGAGTTGGTGTGTATTTTCCCTGAGGGTCGACTCACATCTGACGGTAAGCTTGGCGATGTTTGTTCTGGAATGGATAAGATTTTGGCCAGAGATCCCGTGCCAGTCATTCCTATGGCACTGCACGGATTATGGGGTGCTTGCTTTAGCCACAAGGGCGGTGATGCCTTAGCGAAAATGCCCCAGCGTTTTGGGTCAAGGGTGTCGGTGGATATTGCGGATGCCGTCGATGGTAAGCTTGCGAATAAAGCATCGTTGAGAGTCCATGTGGCGAGTCTGCTGAATAAGGCTTAAATTCGTTAAGGTTTGAAATAAAGTGAAGTGATAGCCGCGGATCTCATGTCCGCGGTTATCTCATTTATGCGTGGGGCAATTTATCGAGTTTGATAACTATCCAGCCACTGATTCATGGCGTCATGCGAGCCTTTAAAGATCACCCGTTCGGACTTTTTCTGTAACTGGTATTGATACATAGGATCGTAATACTGCTGTAATAACAGGTTTATCCACACTAAGTGCCGTGAGGTGTCATTCTGGTTGATTTGTTGATCGAGTGCTTGTTGCATCAAATCTTGCAGTTCTTGATGCTGTTTGCCACCTAAGCGTTTACGAATGCTCACTAAACTCTGTAACAGATACTGGCTAAAGGCAGCGAATCCCTCTTCGGCGCCTAAGCGATCACAGAATCCCTTATGCATTTTGTGCACATACTCATTGAGTAGCCGCTGCAGCCTGAAGTCGTCCGGCTCCTCTAATACCAGCACATCAGCGGCTTGCATCGCAGTATAAAATGTCTGCGGCAACGCCGAGCGCCCAATCAGGAGGCTTTCATCTTCGAGCAGTAAACACGCCGCGCCACTTGCTTGGTGCTGCAGTAAGGCAATGGCAAGTTGATTTTCAAAGTTAATCTGCGTTGGCTGTGGGTCGATATTCTTACCAAAGCTAGAGCCTCTGTGATTGGCTATCCCCTCAAGATCAACCGCTTCTTTACGCTGTAGTAGAAAATCGGTTTTACCGCAGCCCGTCATCCCGCTCAAACTTAATAACGGCTGCTGCGCGGGTGCTGCTTCAATCACGTCAATAAGATATTGACGCATGGCCTTATAGCCACCCTGAATATAGGGGACTTCGATCCCCGCTTCTTTGAGCCATTGTTGCGTGAGTTGCGAGCGCAAGCCGCCGCGAAAGCAATAAAGATAGGCCTTGGGATTGGCCTTAACATAGCTGGCCCAAGCTTCGATTCTCTGCTGCTTGATGGGGCCCTTTACCAGTAAATGGCCCAATTCAATCGCGGCCTGCTGACCTGATTGCTTATAGCAAGTGCCGACTTTTTCCCTTTCATTATCAAACATCAAAGGCAAATTGGTCGAGTTGGAGAAAGCGCCGCGAGTAAATTCAATCGGCGCCCGAACATCCATGAGCGGATGTTGATTGAGAAAGATCTCCCTATATTGCATGGCTGTGACGATAGGGTTTGGCATCAGCACAGCACCACATTTGCTTGGGTGGTCGGTGTTTCCAGTGACCCAATGCAGATTGGGACTATGTGGTTCGCATCGAGTAGGGCAATTAATTCCGCTTCAGCTGCGGCCGAGACGGCAACTAATAGGCCGCCACTGGTTTGCGGATCGCACAGAATCGCTTTTTGATGCTCGCTGAGCTCGGGGAGATGCTCGCCATAGCTGTCGTAATTTCGATGAGTCCCTCCAGGCACACAACCTAAGACCAAATAATCTAAGGCTCGCGGCAGGAGTGGCACTGCGTCAAAGTTAAGTTTCGCCGTGAGGTTGGCGCCTTGGCACATTTCGAGTAAATGTCCCGCTAGTCCAAACCCTGTGACATCGGTCAGGGCATTTACACCGCTAATTTTTGCAATGGTTGCGCCTATAGTATTGAGCTGACACATAGCATTCACTGCAATGAGGCTATCTTCATCGCGGAGTTTTTTCTGTTTTTCTGCCGTGGTTAAAATACCAATGCCGATAGGTTTAGTGAGATATAAACGATCGCCCGCTTTTGCAGTGTCATTTTGTTTTAAATCACTCAAGGCAATTTGCCCCGTGACGGCTAGCCCAAAAATAGGTTCGGGTGCGTCTATGCTATGACCACCGGCGAGCATGATCCCCGCTTCCATACAGGCTTGTCTGCCGCCATCGACCACTTGTTGTGCGACTTCTGCGGGAAGCTTATTGATTGGCCAGCCTAAAATAGCAATCGCCATAATTGGCGTGCCACCCATGGCATAAATATCACTGATTGCATTCGTTGCCGCGATGCGGCCGAAGGTGAAGGGGTCGTCAACAATCGGCATGAAAAAGTCGGTCGTGCTGATGATGCCTATGTCATCATTGAGCTTGTATACCGCAGCGTCATCACGACTCTGATTGCCGACAAGTAGATTAGGATCAGTAAACACAGGGAGTTGCGAGGCTAAAATAGTGCTGAGCACTTTAGGGGATATCTTGCAGCCACAACCTGCACCATGGCTATATTCTGTTAGTTTAATTGATTCTGGGAGTGTAACTGGCGAATCTGACATGATCTCAACAGCCTATTTAAGTGATTAAGGCATCATCATAATCAGATACGGCCACCATGCAAGGTGGCCGTATGACTTTAGAGCATATTTGTGGCTTAGCTATAAGTTGCGGTCAGGCTGCGCCAATGCTTTTGTTGGATTAAAAAACGTGCCTTTAGCTCTTCAACGTGTTGTAAGAGTTGCTGATCGACAAGTTTTTTCCGCTTGGCTTCAAGCAAGGTTTTCTGCGCTTGATAATAATCCATCAAATGCAGTTTGAGTAACTCATACTCCGCTTGAACCTTTTCAATAATTTCATCGGCATTAGGCAAGTGCACGACTTTACTTTTGGTCCGCAGTAGTTGCATCTGCAAGCGTGCGCTCTCGATGCGCTCCTGTGGGCTGGTACGTAAATCTTTCGCTAATCCAAACCAAGATAAGGACTTAATCAACCACTTGGTTGGATCGTAGTGCCACCACTTAATGCCATTACGATAGTCATTTTCAAAAATGTGATGGAAATTATGGTAACCCTCACCGTAGGTCAACATGGCTAGAAAGCCGTTATCGCGAGCGGTATTTTTATCGGTATAAGGTTGGCTGCCCCACACGTGCGCTAAAGAATTGATAAAGAACGTGCAGTGATGTACCACCACTAAACGCAATAAACCCGCCATCAATAACATAGACAGCACGTCACCATTGAGCCAGCCAAGCAGTGCTGGCAGTCCAATGTTCATCAGCAAAACGAGTGCGAGGTAATGTTTGTGTTGCCACATGACAATACGGTCATTTTGCAGATCACGCACATTTTGATAATCGTGGTAGCGTTGCGAGTGATATTCACGCAGCATCCAGCCGATATGGCTGTACCAGAACCCCATTTTGGCGGAGTACGGGTCTTTGTCGTTATCGTCTACATGCTTATGATGCACTCTATGATCAGATGCCCAGTGCAACGCACTGTTTTGCAATGCTAAAGCACCGCCAATGGCATACATAAAACGCACCGACGGATGGGCTTTGTATGCCTTATGTGACCAGAGCCTGTGATAACCTGCAGTAATCGAAAGACCACTGGCAAAGGCTAAGACAATAAACGCGATCCATTCACTGGCACTATAGCCGTGAACAATACCGCGCCATGGGACCAAGATCACCGCACAGAGGAAGGTGATGGCAAACAAGCTGACATTAAGCCAGAGGATAGGGGGTTTTTTCATTATAGGTTTCCAAAATCCGCTTTGAGCGTACATCTGTAAGCTAATTTAACTTGGCTATATTGTTTGGTCAAGGACGATGGGGCTGTGTTTCATGCCTAAAAGCGGTATTATCGCGTCATTACATTCAGTTAGCGGATTTAAGCATGGGTATTCGAGCACAGCAAAAAGAGAAAACTCGCCGAGCCTTAGTCGATGCGGCTTTTAATCAGCTAAGTGCTGAGCGCAGTTTCTCAAGTCTGAGTTTGCGGGAGGTTGCTCGGGAAGCGAATATCGCGCCGACATCTTTTTATCGCCATTTTAAAGATATGAACGAGCTTGGCCTTACTATGGTAGACGAGGGCGGATTAACCCTCAGGCAGATGATGCGCAAAGGTCGCCAGCGAGCTGAAGTGGGTGGCAGTGTGATCCGTATTTCTGTGGATACTTTTATGGAAGTACTTGATTCTAATCCAAACGTATTTCGGATTTTATTGCATGAACGTTCTGGAACCTCGGCAGCGTTCCGCGCGGCCGTTGCCCGCGAAATTGAACATTTTATTTCTGAATTGGCTCATTATACCGAAGCCAAAGCGGGTCGAACCCCCTTGTTAGCCCGTGCACAGGCTGAAGCTTTAGTGACTCTGGTGTTTAATGCCGGCGCTTCAGCATTAGATATGAAACGGACTGACCGTAAAATTCTTGCCGATCAATTAGTGATGCAATTGTGCATGGTCGCCAAAGGCGCCGAGGCTTTGCAGCATAAGGTTGAACACCGCTAATTAGAATCGCATATCTAGTCGCCAACAATAATGGAGCCTTAGGCTCCATTATTTTTCTGTGAATGTTGTGTTTGAGTTCTATTCTACGTTGGAGCTCCATTGTACGTTGGAGCACTATGCAGTCGAGCTCAATAGATTTGAGGTGATTAACGACGCTCTAGCAGTACACCCGTTTCCATGTGATCTGTGTAGGGGAACTGATCAAATAAGGCAAAGCGGATCACTTTATGGGTTTCGTTCAGTTGTTGCAGGTTATCTTTTAAGGTTTCTGGATTGCAGGAAATATATAAAATCCGCTCATAACCTTGGACTAACGCCAGCGTATCAGGATCAATCCCAGCGCGTGGTGGGTCGACAAAAATAGTGTTACACACATAGCTGTCTAGATCGATTCCTTCTAAACGTCTAAAACTACGTTTCTTCGCCATGGCATCGCTAAAGTCTTCTGCTGACATACGAATAATCTGTAGATTAGTAATGCCATTCACTTCAATATTAAAGTGCGCCGCATCCACTGAAGGTTTAGCGAGCTCAGTTGCCAATACGCGATTAAAGTTTTGCGCCAGTGCGATAGAAAAGTTGCCATTGCCACAGTAGAGTTCGAGTAAATCACCCTTACTGTTGTGAGTGGCATCGATAGCCCACTCCAGCATTTTTACAGAAACGTTGGCATTCGGTTGGGTAAAGCTGTTTTCAATTTGCTTATATAAGAAGGTTTTATCATTGACTTCTAATGACTCAACTACAAAATCTTTATCTAAATCAATTTTTTGTTTGCGGGCCCGGCCAATAATATTAACGTTAAACTGGCGACTTAACTTGGCCTTTAGTGCAGTCGCATCAGCGCGCCATTGATCATCAAGTTGTCTGTGGTAAAGCAACGACACTAAGATCTCACCGCTCAAGGTCGACAAAAAATCCACTTGAAACAGTTTGTGCCTTAAACTCGGGTTTGGCTTTAATTCGCTAATCAAAGCGGCCATCATTTGATTAATGAGCACACTGGCGGGTAAGTATTGATCGCAACGTACTTTCTCATTCAATACTTTGTCGAACATGTAATAGTATAAGTCGTCACCGTCATGCCACATACGAAACTCAGCACGCATACGGTAGTTGGCAGGATCTGAGGCAAAAACTTCAACACTTGGAGTTTCAAATTGGGCAAAGGCTTGTTCTAGCTTGATACGCTTATTTTCTAACTGCGCATCGTAAGTCTGAGGGTCCATTGCTGCTAAGTTCATTGTTTGATCCACCGTTGCGGTAAATTGGGGCGCAAATATTATACTAGGTGACACGAATGTCCAGCATCTTGCTTTTGCGGTTTGCGCAAGGCTGTGGGAAAATCCGCGCGCTTGAGTGTGATTCTATGGGTATTTGGTTGGATTCATCCGGTCATCAAGCATCGAATCGCTTATGTTGTAATGCGTTCAATCTGTATAGCCAATTTGTTATAACCGAAACGGGAGACTCGCTTGCCGCGACCTATATTAGTGTTTGATTCTGGGATTGGTGGCCTATCCGTATTGGCTGAAATCCGCAAGAGTTTGCCCCATAGCGACTATTGCTACCTTTTCGACAACGCTAGATTGCCCTATGGAGAGTTGGAAGAGCAGGTATTAATTTCTGGCTGTGTCGAATTAGTATGTGATCTTGTTGCTCGCACCAATGCAATCATAGTGGTCGTTGCCTGCAATACCGCAAGTACTGTTGTGCTACCGGCATTACGCGCGCATCTTGCTATCCCTGTTGTCGGTGTCGTCCCCGCCATTAAACCCGCCGCCCTAATGTCTAAGAGTAAACGTATTGGACTCTTGGCCACACCAGGCACAGTCAAGCGTCATTATACCCATAAACTCATCAGCCAATTTGCTGATGATTGCCACGTCGAACTCTTTGGATGTTCTGAATTAGTGATGATGGCAGAACAAAAAGTGGCGACTGGAATGTTGGATATGCACAGATTGGCAGATTTACTGGCCCCAGTCGTTGCCGCGCAGTTGGACGTTCTCGTTCTGGGCTGTACTCACTTCCCGATGATCAAAGCTGAATTACAACAAGTGCTTGGTGCTGGCGTAACCCTAATGGATTCTGGCGCTGCGATAGCTAAGCGAGTCGTGACTCTTTTAACGCAACAGAATCATATTGTGGAGGAGCGCAGAGTAATAAATGAGAGAGAAGCAGTAGGATTGTCAGTAATGCAGGCGTTTTATACTAAGGTGGAAATCAGCGAAGGGTTAACAACAACATTAATTGATTGTGGCTTTTCAGCTATCGAACGAATTACCACAACCAACTAAATTTCAACATAAAACAACACAGTTTAAGCGATGACGCTACTCGTCTGTACCCGTGCGATCGGCAGCTTCGGCATCTTGCGTTTTGGCTTCTCTTACTTTTAAGGTTCTTTCTTGGAAACTATAGTCATTAAGTTTAACCATGGCTTTCTGAGCGCCTGATTCTGACATCTCCACAAAACCAAAGCCTTTACGACGTCCGGTCTTGCGATCTCTGACTAAACGTACAGAGTTTACTGGACCAAATTCGCCAAATAATACTTTTACTTCACCTTCATGAACACGATAAGGCAGGTTACCTACATATAAGGTCATCGTAGGGCCAACATATTGTTCTTCTGAAGCATGAGATGATGAAGTTTCTGGAACAAATTTAAAAACAAGACTTGCAATGATAGCGCCAGCGACAAAAGCAATAGCTGGTGGTAATGGCGTTGCGAACTGAGATAGTGCTACTGCGCCAATGATGGCGACAATCAAAACAATAAGAAATGACTTTTGCATAAGAATGCTCTCTGATGAATGGGAAATTGATAAATAACTGTTAACAGCAAGTGTATGGTAATGAATTATTTACTTTTACACTAGAGCATTGCTGAAATATTGAGCGTGAATTATCAATTATTAGATAAATATTCTCTTCATCTCTGATAAACGAGAGCATATAAGCTAAAAAATAGTCATAACGTTTAAAATATCGACGTGCAATTCAATGTTCGATAAAAAGCCCTTGCAGACTTTCTCACTCTCCCTATAATGCGCATCCACTGACACGGCAGACAGCGAAACGCAAGTTAAGCAAAGAAAGCCAAGCAGTTCATCGATTAGCAAGCTAAACGATGGGAGTTGAGAAAGTTGAAAAAACTACTTGACGAAACAACGGGA
>JBOFUF010000445.1:0-8053 GCA_051652445.1 Shewanella sp. | reverse complement strand
AGGCAGTGATCTTAATAAACCACTGTGGAATTTTTTTTTGTTCCACAGGGGTATCACAGCGCCAGCAGCAACCGTCTTGAACTTGCTCGTTCGCCAGTACGGTTTCATCGTTTGGACACCAGTTGACTGAAGCTGTCTTTTTATAGACTAGGCCTTTCTCGTACAACTTAGTGAAGAACCATTGTTCCCAGCGATAATATTCAGGGGTACAAGTGGCGATTTCACGGCTCCAATCGTAACCAAAACCCAGTAATTTCAGCTGGTTCTTCATGTATTCTATGTTTTCATAGGTCCATGGCGCAGGTGCCGTTTTGTTGTTAATCGCGGCATTTTCTGCGGGCAAACCAAAGGAGTCCCAACCGATAGGTTGCAGCACGTTTTTGCCTTGCAGGCGTTGAAAGCGTGCAACGACATCGCCTATGGTATAGTTGCGTACGTGTCCCATGTGGAGTCTGCCAGAAGGGTACGGAAACATCGAAAGGCAATAAAACTTTTCTTTGTTTGCATCTTCAGTGACTTCGAAGGTTTTGTTGTCATGCCAGTGCTTTTGCACTAAGGCTTCAATTTCTGAGGGATTATATTGCTCTTGCATCACTCTATTTCCGGCAGTGCCGCCTATTATTTGATCTAACGCCATATCAGCGCGAGTAAGATGTGCATAGAATAAACTAGAAGCGATGCATTAAAAAGGTTCCTATGAAGGAGTATTGGTTATGAATGATAGAAGTAACGCGTTACTAGGGCTGTATCAAGCCTTAATTACCGAAGTGAAGTCTCAATTTGCAGAAGATAACACTCTGACTGTAAAGAACTTATTCAAATCTGTTACTCAAGGTAAGGAGTATTTACGTCTTAAGGAGCTGGCAGGGGAAGATGAACTCGCTTTAGTCGAACAATTCTTAAAGCGTGATATTACCAGCTTTCTGCGAGAGCAGAATGCCGAGAGTCTGAGTCACAGCCCAACCGTGATTACTTTGGAGAATACCCTTTGGCATTGGTTGAGCGAAATCACCGATCGCAGCCAAGTAGAATGGCATGAGCTAACTCAAGACTTTAAGCACCAAGGTTACTACAAGAGTGGCGATATTGTGAGCCAGGGCATCATGGTGTGTACTAACTGTGGTAATGAAATGAGTATTGAGTTTCCCAGTGAAATTCCTGACTGCCCTGAATGTGACCATGAAGAGTTTACTCGCGAGCCACTAACGCCTTAATGTAGTTAACGATTCAATTTCGTTAAAACGACGCGTCTGCGTCGTTTTTTGCTTAATTAACCTGAAATTGCAGCTATCTTGGTTAATCAGGCGGTATCAACTGTTTGTACGACAATAACTGAGGATCTGACCACCGAAAGGCGTCAATAAGAATTCAGTGTGAATGGGTTTAAGCTGTGTGTGATCATAACCTAAGCTCACCATACGTTTACTGAATTTAGCGTGATTGCCACGCCCTGGATCGACTAAAACCACATCACAAATGGGTTTAGCATGCTGATCAATAAATTGTGACAACAGATCGGCATGTTCCTGTTCATACAAAAGATCGCTGCCAATAATGAGATCAAATAAACCTAAATTAGTTTGTACATCTGCCCATCCCGTTCGAACAAACGGAATCGCACGACCATGATTTAAATCGACATTCTGCTTAAGAAAATGCTCTGACTCAGGGTGATAGTCGGTTGCTGTGATGTCGGCATGTCTGTGGTTTAGCACTAGACTTGCCAGTCCTATTCCGCAGCCAACTTCAAGAATGCGTTTATTATCAATTTGATAATCGGCCATATGATGGGATAGCACTTGGCTAGACGGCCAAACTATGCCAAATATTGGCCAAGTTGCAGAGGAAATGCCGAGCTTTGCAGCTTCGCCATCGATGTCGTTAAATTCTTGGTTATTTCTTAGGGTTCTGACATGAATATCGAGATCGCCAAACTCGTGGGTTTGGTAGCGCACGCGAAGCTGTGCCATAGAGTTGCCTTGACTGTTACCTTGGTTAAGGAACGAGGTTATGGTACCAATCATATTGGCTACGTAGACACCGTCACTATGATTGGTATAAGGCCACGTCTAATCGTTCACCTTAACGTGGAACGCGCAATCAGCCTAATGTATTTGCAGACAATTGCGGGATAACACCGGTTAATTGAGCGTCAGTCTAACAACCTTGGGTGTTGACATCATATTGTGGTGGAGTACTGGTATCGCTGGCTTTTAATTGGCTCAAGGTTTGTATCCGTGCATCTTAACTCAAACCGATAAATTTAGGCGCGGCGATCACAGCCAAGATCCCAAGCACAATAATCACAACGACAAGTTCAATTAAGGTAAAGCTTGTCGCATTGTGTTTATTGATTGGGTTATGCGTGGTCTATACCCTATGTGCTTTGACACGCCGGCCAACGCTGAGTAATACCAGTAAGCCACAGAGCAGCAGCAGGGGCATTTGGCCTAATTTTGCGAACCAAGTTTGGCCTGTAACCAGTGGAATGGTTGCGCTTAGCACGCCGGTTTCAAATTGGGGTAATGAGGCGGTGATATTGCCATGCTCATCGACCACGGCGGTCACGCCATTGTTGGTTGCACGTAATAAAGGGCGTCCTAATTCAACCGCGCGCATTTGGGCGATTTCCATATGCTGTAAGGGGCCGTTTGAACTGCCAAACCAGGCATCGTTTGAGACAGTTAACAGCATATCAGTTCCTTGATTAACGCTGTCGCGCAACTGTTCTGGAAAGGCAATTTCATAGCAAATAGCAGGCGCGACTTTATAGCCTAAAGCACTGAGATTAGGCTGTTGATAATCGCCGCGAGCAAAGGAAGACATCGGCAAGTTAAAGAAAGGCGCAATCGGACGCAATAGTGCTTCAAAGGGCACAAACTCGCCAATAGGCAGTAGGTGATGTTTTTTAAACTCGTTACTGCCATTACCTTCATAATCTGGGCCAGCTTGTTGTTTTTGCTGGTGATTACCCAATACAATCAAGGAATTGAAAAATCTACTGTGCTGCTGGCTGATAATGCCAGTGATAATTGACGTATGGTTGAGATTGGCGACTTTATTGGCATTATCTAAAAATTCTTGCACCATAGATTCCGGTGCTGGCACTGCCGCCTCTGGCCAAATAATGATATCGGCATCCAGATGTTTACGGGATAAATCCATGTATTTTAGCAGTGTTGGCCACAGAGCATCGGGCTCCCACTTCATACTTTGGGGGATATTGCCTTGCACTAGCGCAACCTTAACATTTTCACCCGTAGGATGAATATCCCAAACCTTAGGCGCCGCCCAAACCGCCAGAATACTGAGTGGCAGTAAAAGCAGTAAACTCTTATAACGCTTAGTAAAACAAAGGGCTAACGCACCCGCTAGCATGGCCAACAAAAAACTTATACCCAGTGCACCTATGATGCTAGCAAGGGGTTTTAGCGGCCCTTGGGTTTGCGAATAACCCGCCCATAACCACGGGAAACCTGTCATCACCCAGCCACGAGCCCATTCGGTCAAGGTCCATAGCGCGGGGAAGAGGGCGAGATTACGCCAAAGACCGAATTTAGTTTCACCATCATGGCTTCGCGTTTTAGTTAACCAAACCAGCACGACTCCTGTTAGCGCAGGATATAAGGCTAAATACAAGGCTAACAGGGCCATCAAGCCAACGGAGGCAATGAGTGGCATACCACCAAAGGTATCCATGCTCACATGTACCCAGCTGATCCCTATGGCAAAACAGCCAAATCCAAAGCTTAACCAATAGTAAAAGCTTGCCTTAGCGTTCAGCGTTCTGCTGTGCCAGAGGGCGATAGCCATGGCAAACGGATAAATTATCCACATGGAATAAGGCGCAAATGAAAGCGCCGTACTGGCGCCAAGGGCAAATGCCAGAACGAGTCTCACTGCTCTCGCTCGGGACTTTTGTTGGGCAAAAGCCCGGATTTGTTTTAGCACAGGGGATTATTCTACGTCTTCGCCAGTATTAGGATCGGGGAGTTTAACTCTGAGTTGGATTAAACGCCTTGTGTCAGCATTGATGACTTTAAATTCTATGCCTTCAATGATGATGCTCTCGTTACGTTCTGGCAAATGGCCAAAGGCGTGTGAGACTAAGCCACCGACGGTATCAAACTCTTCATCGCTAAATTGCGTGTTGAATTCTTCGTTGAAATCTTCGATTGGCGTCAAGGCTTTTACCATATAAACCCTGTTGCCGACTTTGCGGATTTCGGTTTCTTCAGTACTGTCGTGGTCGAATTCGTCTTCAATCTCACCGACAATCTCTTCAAGAATATCTTCGATAGTCACCAGACCCGATACACCGCCATACTCATCGACCACAATTGCCATATGATAACGTTGTGATCGGAATTCTTTTAGCAGTACATCGACCCGTTTACTTTCGGGCACAACCACGGCGGGACGGATCACGCGTTGCAGTGAAAAGGGCTCGTCACTGTTAGAAAAACCGTAAGGGATTAAGTCTTTAGCAAGCAATATGCCTTCGATATGGTCTTTATCTTCGTTAACGACGGGGAAGCGTGAGTGACCTGAGCCAATCACTGTAGCAAGTAACTCTTCGACTGAGTTGTCTATCTGGATAGCGACAATTTGAGCTCTTGGGATCATGATATCTCGAACTCGCATATTAGAAACGTCTAATACACCTTGTATCATTTCGCGGGTGTCTTGGGTGATTAAATCACGCTGCTCAGCGCCATCAATCACATCGACTAGATCTTCGCGATTTTGAGGTTCGCCCTGAAATAGCTGACTTACTCTATCAAACCAACCTTTCTTGTGGGCGTTCGTACTCGGGGGGATATCGTCACTCATAGTTTTCTTATTAGCTTTTGATAGGGATTATCTTGGCTAATCATTGTTCCTTGTATGGGTCAGTAAAGCCTAGTTTTTCAATGATTTGAGTCTCTAATGACTCCATCTCTTCGGCTTCTTCATCGTCGATGTGATCATACCCTAGCAGATGCAAGCAACCATGTACAACCATGTGTGCCCAGTGCGCTTCTAGTGGTTTTTGTTGTTCACGGGCTTCATTTTCAACGACTGCCGCGCAAATGACAAGATCTCCGAGTAAAGGAAGTTCAATTTCTGGTGGTGCTTCAAAGGGAAAGGACAGTACATTCGTCGGTTTGTCTTTGCCGCGATAGGTATTGTTGAGCATTTGGCTCTCGCGGGTGTCGACGATGCGTATGGTTAATTCAGCTTCATCCATGCTATTGCCAATGGCGGTCGTGACCCAGAGGGCGAATTGTTCGTCCGTTGGTAGCCAATCACTGGTGCTGGCATGTTGAATATCTAAGGCTAACTCAAGACTCATGTGCGCTCGCTTCCTGTTGTTTCTGGTATTGGCTTTCTTTTTTTGCTTTTAAGGTTTGCTCTTTTAATTCAAAAGCTTCATAGGCTTCAACGATACGGGCAACCACCGGGTGGCGCACGACATCTTGGGAGACAAAAAAGTTAAAGCTGATTTCTTCCACTTGGCTTAACACTTCAATCGCGTGACGTAGCCCTGACTTTTGATGTTTAGGTAAGTCGGTTTGAGTGATGTCGCCCGTGATCACCGCGCGGGAATTGAAACCGATACGGGTGAGGAACATCTTCATCTGCTCGATTGTGGTGTTTTGGCTTTCATCGAGAATGATAAAAGCATCGTTTAAGGTGCGACCGCGCATATAGGCAAGCGGCGCCACTTCTATTACATTTTTCTCAATTAAGCGTTCTACCTTTTCAAAGCCGAGCATTTCAAATAGTGCATCATAAAGAGGACGTAAATAGGGGTCGACCTTTTGACTTAAATCACCGGGCAAGAAACCGAGTTTTTCACCGGCTTCTACCGCTGGGCGCGTTAATAAAATACGGCGCACTTCTTGGCGTTCTAACGCATCCACTGCCGCAGCTACGGCAAGGTAGGTTTTGCCCGTTCCTGCAGGACCAATACCGAAGGTAATATCGTGACGCGTAATATTGGCCACATACAAGCTTTGATTCGGATTGCGTGGCTTAATCACACCGCGGCGGGTTTTGATATTAATACCGCTGTCGTCGTTAGCGTCTGCTTGCTCTAGGGCAATGGCTGCTTGAATGGCGATATGGACTTGCTCAGGCTCAAGATCAGGCGTGCTACCTTTAACCGTTTGGGTCTCGATGTAGAGTTCTTTGAGCAAGTTATTGGCGCTTAAACAATTGCGTGGCAGTCCGGTGATCTGGAAATGATTGTTCTTACGGACGATTTCAACGCCAACGCGACGTTCTATCTGTTTGATATTGTCATCGAATGGACCACACAGGGAAGCCAAACGGCGTGTTTCTGCGGGTTCGAGATACAGATTCATAGTCGTTAATTTACTGGACAAATAGTACTCCCAATAGCGAATAAGTAAGCAAGGTTCGATGTAAACTTATCATCGTGATATAAATTCAGTTTACGTGCCATAGTCAATTATTGCGAACAGAAAATAGCAATGGCTTCGGTAGTATTAAACAATCGTACGTGAAAGCAAAAGGGCGACTAAGTCGCCCTTATTTATGATCTTTTTAAGCTGATGTTATGCTTATGGCTTAAATTGAGTGACACCCAATTCATCATCTTTTTTGTGCTTGGCCAAAATTTCAGCGGGACGCAGGCTTCGACGCAAATCCATTTCATCTTCGCCGCGAATAAATTTTCCACGCAGTGAATTAGTGTACACATCGACAATTTCGACATCAACGAAGGTGCCTATGTGTTTTGGTTGACCTTCGAAGTTCACCACTCGGCTGTTCTCGGTCCGACCACGCAGCTCCATCGGGTTTTTCACCGATGGGCCTTCAACCAGAATACGTTGCACTGTGCCTATCATGTGGCGACTATAGCGCATGGCTTGCTGGGTGATACGGTCTTGCAGGATTGCCAGACGTTGCTTTTTTTCTTCCATATCGATGTTATCGGGCAAATCTGCTGCTGGCGTACCCGGACGTGCGCTATAGATAAAGCTAAAACTGTGGTCAAAACCGATTTCTTCAATCAGCTTCATGGTGTCAGCAAAGTCTTCTTTGGTTTCGCCAGGGAAGCCAATGATAAAGTCAGAGCTGATCTGAATACCTTCACGGGCTTTACGCAGACGGCGGATGATCGACTTATATTCAATCGCCATATGGCCGCGCTTCATCGCCGTAAGAATACGGTCAGAACCCGATTGCACTGGCAAGTGCAAGAAGCTTACAAGCTCAGGGGTATCTTGGTAAACGTCGATAATATCTTGTGTAAATTCAATCGGGTGACTGGTCGTGAAACGGATACGGTCAATACCGTCGATGGCCGCGACATAACGCAGTAATTCCGCAAAAGTACAAATTGCGCCATCGTGAGTTGCACCGCGATAGGCATTGACGTTTTGACCGAGTAAATTGACTTCGCGCACACCTTGTTCCGCCAATTGGGCGATTTCAAGGATGATGTCGTCCGATGGACGGCTGACTTCTTCGCCGCGAGTATAAGGTACGACACAAAACGAACAATATTTGCTGCAACCTTCCATGATAGACACAAACGCGGTTGGACCTTCGGCGCGTGGCTCAGGCAGACGGTCGAATTTTTCGATTTCAGGGAAGCTGATATCGATAACCGCTTTGTCTCCACGGCGTACTTGCTCGATCATCTCAGGCAGACGATGCAAGGTTTGTGGACCAAAAATAATGTCGACACATTGGGCTCTGTCTTTAATGGCTTTGCCTTCTTGTGAGGCAACGCAGCCGCCCACACCAATAATCAAATTGGGATTTTTATCTTTCAGCGTCTTCCAGCGTCCTAGCTGATGGAACACTTTTTCTTGCGCTTTTTCGCGGATAGAACAAGTGTTGAGCAGGAGAATGTCTGCCTCAGACGCTTCTTCAGTCAAGGTATAACCTTGGTATTCGCCTAATAGATCAGCCATCTTGGATGAGTCATACTCATTCATTTGACAGCCCCAAGTCTTGATATGGAGTTTCTTACTCATCAGTTGTGTCGCCCTAAGATGACCAATAAAAATAGCGCGACATTTTACCTGCTGTTATG
>JBOFUF010000444.1:0-6992 GCA_051652445.1 Shewanella sp. | reverse complement strand
GCCCAAGTGCGGATATGAGCTGCAATGTCTATCGGAAAGCAGGGCAACCCTTTGGCATGACGGTGCAAGCTATGGCTTGGCAGGTAGATAGTGATAGCGATTTTTGTAATGGTAATCTGCCAACGCCCAATTTTAGCGATACGGCGATGACACTCGCCAGTAAAGTGGTGGCACCCAGCATCGCCAGTGGCGGCCATGATGGGGCGTTAGGTGTGGCATCCTACAGCCACACGGCGCAGGCCAATAATCTCAACACCATCAGTAATCAGAGCATTAGCGAAGTCGGCGTATTCCAAATTGCGGCGCAGGCGAGCCCTAATTATTTAGGGGCGGCAAGCAGCTTAACTATTCCAATGGGCTATTCAGCTAATATTGGCCGTTTTGTACCCGATAGATTCTTAGTCAGTAACGTATCGGTTATACCTGCCTGTGGCAGCTTTAGCTATATGGATCAGCCATTTCCTATGTCGATGAACATTAGTGCGCTGAATGTCGCCGGTAATATAACGAAAAACTATTTCCCGCCATTTTCCCTCGCCACGGCCAAATTAGTGGCGGAGAACAATCATAACGGGGTTGATTTACAAAGTCGTTTAAGTGCCTTGCCTGTGAATGCGGCAAGTTGGAGTCAAGGCGTAGCGACGATCGATCCCACTTACCGCGCTAACTTTAGCCGGGTAACGCCAAATGTGGCGACGGATCTGTATCAGGATGGCCCCTTTGAGCTGCTCGATATGGGCGTGCAATTGATGGATAACGATCCTCGGCCGAATGGGTTTTACAGCTATGTGGCCTCACCCGACATGGATGCGGCATCGACAGGCACGTGCACTAACTGTAATGCCAAGAGAATCAGCACTCAAACCCTTCGTCATGGCCGTGTGGTGATGGATAATACCTATGGGCCTGAGACAGAAATACTGCGTATGCCGACTCGCGCCGAATATTGGAATGGCAGCAGTTGGGTGTTAAATACTGCCGATAGTTGCACTATCGCCACCTATGGCCTAGCTTCGCAGGTTGATAATGCTGGCCTTGGCTACAACTTTGATCCCGACTTAGTGGCGGGACAAAGTGTTGTGCGTTCTGGCGGGACTGCAACAACATTCCAAGCTGGCCAATTTGAGTTGCTGTGGCAAGCCGTCACAACGAGTGGCGCGCCACTCGATGTGCCGACATACCGCGGTCAAGTGACCGCGCCTCTCGATGTGCCGCCATGGCTAGAATGGTACTGGAATTGGAATGGTATATCGCCAACTAGCTTGTCTGATCCGCGGGCAAGTGCGTATTTGGGTCGGTACCGAGGGCATGACAGGGTCATCTTTTGGCGTGAAGTGAATTAGTTTTAGTAATCTGTTAAATGTACTGGCGCTGAGTGCCGCGATCTAAATACGGCTCTATGGATTTTTTATTGGTGAAGGTTAGCGGCTAAGGAGCGGTAACTCTGGCATCGTGGCCCGCTTAATTGTTACGTAAATGCGCATATGGTGGGTATTTATTGTGTAAAACATGCTTGTTAAAGGCTGTTTTTAGGTTAATGCCGGCTTTTAGGCGACGCAATTGAAAAAAAATCGCTTCATTAGCGATTGTTAACCTCCTCGGTCTTGTGGAATCAGGGTGGCATTGATAAAGTTAGCTGATTTTTTTATCCTCTGACTCCACAGAATACAGGCTAGTTACATGTTTAAGAAGCTACGCGGCATTTTTTCTAATGATCTATCGATCGATTTGGGTACGGCTAACACATTAATTTATGTTCGTGGCGAAGGTATTGTCCTTAACGAGCCCTCTGTTGTTGCAATACGTGCTGAGCGCGGTGGCTCAGGTCAGAAATCTGTTGCCGCGGTCGGCACAGAAGCGAAACAAATGCTCGGCAGAACGCCTGGCAATATCCAAGCTATCCGCCCAATGAAGGACGGTGTCATTGCAGATTTTTATGTGACGGAGAAAATGTTGCAGCACTTTATTAAACAAGTGCACAACAATAGCTTTTTTCGTCCTAGTCCACGCGTACTGGTGTGTGTGCCCGTGGGCGCGACTCAAGTAGAACGTCGGGCCATTCGCGAATCCGCGATGGGCGCGGGTGCTCGCGAAGTGTATTTAATTGAAGAGCCGATGGCTGCTGCAATTGGTGCCGGGTTACCCGTGTCGGAAGCGACAGGCTCTATGGTCGTGGATATCGGTGGTGGTACCACGGAAGTGGCGATTATTTCCCTTAATGGTGTCGTGTATTCGTCTTCAGTGCGTATCGGTGGTGATAAGTTTGATGATGCGATTATCAACTATGTCCGCCGTAACTACGGCAGCTTGATTGGTGAAGCGACCGCTGAGCGCATCAAGCATACTATCGGCACAGCTTATCCTGGCGATGAAGTGCTCGAAATAGAAGTCCGCGGCCGTAATTTAGCTGAAGGCGTACCTCGCAGTTTTACACTGAACAGCAACGAAATCTTAGAAGCATTGCAAGAGCCATTATCGGGCATCGTGAGTGCGGTGATGGTGGCGTTAGAGCAATCTCCACCCGAATTAGCTTCAGATATTTCAGAGCGCGGTATGGTATTAACCGGCGGTGGCGCGTTATTGCGTGATTTAGACCGTTTATTAATGCAAGAAACCGGCATCCCAGTGATGGTGGCTGACGACCCATTGACCTGCGTAGCACGCGGTGGTGGCAAGGCGCTTGAAATGATAGATATGCACGGCGGCGATTTATTCTCCGAAGAAACCTAATTTAACGTCGGTATGAGGCGGCTCATCACCGCCTTAGCTTTCCTATGAAGCCAATTTTTGTTCGTGGTATTTCAAACCAATTCCGTCTGACACTGGCAATTATTTTGTCGGTGGCTTTGCTCGTGGCAAATCACCGCCTCGATCCTGTACGGCAATCGTTATCCTCTGTTTTTAGTCCACTGCAGTATTTAGCCAGTGTGCCCGGTGTGCTGCTTGACTGGTCGTCTGAAAGTGTTACCACTCGCAATATGTTAGCATTACAGAATAAAGAGCTGCTCAGGCAGCAACTGCTGATGAGTGAACGCTTACAGCGTTTTGAACATTTACGTCAAGAAAATGAGCGTTTACGGGCATTACTAGGCTCACCGGTTTATCTTGATTCGCGCAAGATGGTGGCTGAAGTGTTGGAAGTTGCCAGCGATCCTTTTCGTCATTACGTGGTTCTCAATCGTGGTTCCCGTAGTGGGGTGTTTGTCGGTCAGCCGGTGGTGGATGCTCAAGGGGTTGTAGGTCAAGTGGTACAGGTCAGTGAAATGACCAGTAGGGTGTTATTGCTTTCTGACGTATCCCACGGATTACCTGTACGCATAACGCGTAATGATGTACGCCTTATCGTCAATGGTACGGGTGAAATAGATGAAATAGAGCTGCGTCATGTGCCTAAAAGTACTGACATTCGTGTTGGTGATTTACTGGTCACCTCAGGTTTAGGAAATCGTTTTCCCGAAGGTTATCCGGTCGCGCGGGTCTTGAACGTGTTGACTGAAGATGGCCAAAGTTATGCTCGAGTCACAGCTCAGCCTTTAGCGGCTTTAGATCGTATCCGTTATTTGTTGTTGATTTGGCCATCTCCCGATTCTGGTGTGACGTTACCGAGTCAGCCTAACGTGCCTGCTGTGGAGCATTCATCGAAGGATAATGTATCAAAAGCAGATAGCACTGTTCCTGCTGGTGGAGGTGCCACGCCCGTAGAGACTTCTCAACCTGTGACCGCGCCTGCGACCAAACCGTCAACGGAAACCACTCCTCCAGTGGTTGAGGTGCATCAATGAGTTTACAGGCCGCCAATGGGCGCTTTATTGTTTGGGTGACATTATTTATCGGTGTTATCAGCCAGATCATGCCCTTGCCAAGTGCTGTTGATGCTTGGCGTCCAGACTGGCTATTAATGATTGTGATTTATTGGTCTATCGCATTACCCCATAGATACAACATCTTAACCGCATGGGTTCTCGGTCTAATAGTAGATATTTTATTAGGAGCCACCTTAGGCGTTCGCTCTTTAGCCATGTCGTTGGTGGTTTATGTTGCCATCTTGCATTGCCAGCGGCTGCGAAACGTCCCTAAATGGCAGCAGTCGTTAGTGATCATGACACTGATTTTTATTTATCACTTAGTGATTTACTGGGTCGAGTTTGTTATGCAAGAGGCCGTTTTCAAAGCGGATATATTTTTACCTGCCATTTCAGGATTAGTGATTTGGCCTTGGATATTTTGGATTTTACGTCGGGTTCGACGTCATTATAAGGTTCGTTAACTGTGGATTTAGTGTTAGCGTCAACTTCGCCACGTCGCAAAGAATTATTGGCACAGATTGGATTGAGTCGTGCTGAGTTTGGTTTCACGCAAGTGGCACCGGATATTGATGAAACGGTGCAACAGGGCGAAGCGCCACGGGATTATGTTCGGCGTTTAGCGGTCGAAAAAGCCCAAGCAGGGCTGGCATTGTGCGCAGGCATGTCACAGCCTGCTGTATTAGGTTCTGATACTATTGTGGTGCTTGAAAACCAAATATTAGGTAAACCGCGGGATGTCGCCGATGCTAAGCGAACGCTCAGTGAGTTATCGGGTCGAACCCATACCGTCATGACGGCGGTAGCACTGACCTACAAAGCCGCCGAGTCTGACCCAACCTTTACAACCTCAGTGCGCTTAGTCGAAACCCAAGTGCGTTTTTGTGCACTATCGGCCGTCGATATTGAGGCTTATGTCGCCACAAAAGAGCCAATGGATAAAGCCGGCAGTTACGGTATCCAAGGACTTGGTGGTTGTTTTGTTGCCGCGATTGAAGGCAGTTATTCTGGTGTTGTCGGCTTACCTCTGGTTGAAACGCGTGAGTTGTTAGCCGAGGCTGGGCTTATTTGACGGATGCTTGCTTGTATTGCTTGTATTACTGCTTTGGCTTGAGGTGAGACATTGGCGTTTGGGGCTCTGAATCGACAACGTCAATGACGTTGCCCTTATCCTTTATTCGGTTTTCATGCTGAGCGTGTTTGTCACTTCGATTAATTAATCTAGTTTCCCGAATGGGGTGAGTCGTGAATGCCAGTCGCTTAAATCCACATAAAATACAGCGCAAGATGGGTTCAGAATTACTGATCAACGTCACTCCTTCTGAGGCGCGCGTTGCCTTGGTTGAGCATGGTGTGCTGCAAGAAGTTCATATTGAACGCCGGATGAAACGGGGTTTAGTCGGTAATATTTACAAGGGTAAAATCAGCCGTGTGTTACCCGGTATGCAAGCTGCCTTTGTCGATATTGGATTAGATAAAGCCGCATTTTTACATGCCTCTGACATCGTGCCGCACACTGAGTGTGTTGCTGATGTTGAGAAAGGCCATTTTGTTGTCCGTGATATCGCTGAATTAGTCCGTCAAGGGCAAGATATTATGGTGCAAGTGGTGAAAGATCCACTGGGCACTAAGGGCGCCCGCCTGACGACCGATATTACCTTACCTTCCCGCTATTTAGTTTTTATGCCGGGCTCAAGCCACGTTGGTGTTTCCCAGCGTATCGAGTTGGAAGAAGAACGCAGCCGTCTCAAACAAATCACTTTGCCTTATGTTGATGATGACGGTGGTTTTATTATCCGCACCGCCGCTGAAGGCGTGGGCGCAGATGAGTTAGCCCAAGATGCAGCATTTTTACGTCGGGTCTGGTCAAAGGTGAGTGAGCGACGTAAACGCAGTGGTGTGGCGCTGCTGTATCAAGATTTAGCTTTGCCAGTGCGCATTGTGCGTGATTTTGTCGGCACTGAGATTGACTGTATTCAGGTTGATTCACGTCGCACGTTTGCAGAGTTGCAGTCTTTTGCGCAGGAATTTATGCCTGAGATTGCCCAGAAGATTGAGCATTATTCCGGACCTGCACCGATTTTTGATCTCTATGATGTGGAGAACGAAATTCAACGTGCGCTCGGTCGAAAGGTTGAGCTCAAGTCGGGCGGCTATTTGATCATTGATCAAACCGAAGCGATGACGACTGTGGATATTAATACCGGCGCTTTTGTCGGGCACAGAAATCTTGAAGAAACCATTTTCAATACCAACTTGGAAGCGACCCAAGCTATCGCGAGGCAGTTACGCCTACGTAATCTTGGCGGCATCATTATTATCGATTTTATCGACATGATGTCGGCGGATCATCAGGCGCGCGTGCTTAGCAGCTTAACCAGCGCGTTGTCTAAGGACAGGGTAAAAACCAATGTGAGTGGTTTTTCGAGATTAGGTTTAGTCGAAATGACCCGTAAGCGTACCCGCGAGAGCTTAGAGCATGTGGTTTGCGGCGAATGTCCAGCCTGCCATGGCACGGGCAGCATGAAGACTGTTGAAACGGTTTCCTATGAGGTGTTTCGCGAAATCATCCGGTTAAATCGTGCCTACGATGCTGATGAGTTTCTGTTGTACTGTTCACCCACCGTATATCAAAGTCTGCATACCGATGATAATCATCTGATTGCTGAACTTGAGGTTTACATCGGTAAGCGCATCCGTTTGCAAAATGAGTCTATGTACTCACAATATCAATATGATGTGGTGATGATGTAGTGGCTGGGCTTTTTACTGCAAACAAATGTAGCCGTTTTTGCTGGCAACTTCTGGCGCTTGTGTTGGTCTTGTTTGCGCTTGCGGTTAGTTTGATCCGTGGTTTATTGCCGCAGGTTGATGAAGTTCGTCAGCAACTGGTTCATTACGTAAAAAGCGAATATAAAATTGATGTACAAGTGGGAGGCTTATCTGCCCATTGGCAAGCATTTGGCCCTGCAATCAACATCGATGACTTAGTGATCCCGCCACAAGCGCAACTGCCAGTGACCTTGATTATCAACAATGTGCAAGTGAAGTTAGATTTTTGGCAATCCCTGCTCACGCTGACCCCACGTATCGAAGATGTCAATTTTGAGGGGGTCCATGTTGCTTTGGATATGGATAAGTTAACTGAAACCCATCCCGCTTCCCCCCCCACCGCGCCGCAAGTCGATT
>JBOFUF010000443.1:0-8054 GCA_051652445.1 Shewanella sp. | reverse complement strand
ACTTGTTCCCTGTGACCCCAAGATAAGCAATCACTTCATCGACTAATAACTGACCTTCCCTATCAGGGTCGCCCGCATTAACCAATGTATTGGCTTGTTTAACTAATCGCTTAAGCACTGTGAGTTGGCTGCGGGTCGCAGCCTTAGGTTTGAGTTGCCATTTGTCTGGCACTATCGGTAGGTGCTCAAATTTCCATGCTTTAAATTCAGGATTATAAGCATCAGGTTCTGCTTGTTCGAGCAAATGACCGACACACCAAGACACACAATCGCCATTGGCGGCTTCGATAAATCCATCGCCTTTTTTATGGGGTTTAGGCAATACATCGGCAATAGCCCGCCCTAGGCTAGGTTTTTCTGCGATATAGAGAATCATACGAACACCAAACACTGGATATAATTACAGTGTAATTTAGCCCAAATGCCTGTTGAGTGCAAATGTCGGAGGTAAACCGAGCTTAAATGTAAAAGCTTAAGTGTAAATTCAACTGCGAATAATGATGAACAAGACGTGGGGTACCCTAAATGACTAAGGAGTGACTAAGGAATGGCTAAGAAACTGTTTGCAATAAATTTTACAATAAATGCACCATAGCTTAAGCCGCTTATTCGGGGTGTGGATGCGACTTTGGTTAATGGGCTAACGGGCTAACGGACATAGACAATACACTCGCACGCAATTTCAAGGTCACTGGCAACCTATCTTCACTTTACCCTCTCTGCTAAAAATTAATCTAAAAACAAATTAGTTTCAAATATTTAACATTTTAACTATGAAGCACCTTAAAAAATAGTTATGTTGAGCATCTTGGACATTGTCAAAAATACCTTAACCAAACGTAAATAGCTGAATTCAATATTAATTGAATAACCTTAAACCTAAAAACTCTGCTAAAACAACATAATAAAGGAATCGGAGTCTATGAATGAGATGGTCAACGCGATCAATAGTGTAATTTGGAGCCCTGCGCTCATTTTTCTTTGTTTAGGGGTAGGGCTCTATTTCTCCCTTCGCACTCGGTTTTTACAGCTACGCCATCTACCTGAAATGATTCGACTCATGTTTGATGGTAAGAGTACTGATGCAGGTGTATCGTCTTTTCAAGCTCTTGCGATGACATTAGCGGGTCGAGTCGGTACAGGTAACATTGCAGGGGTAGCCACTGCAATCACCTTTGGTGGTCCTGGTGCGTTATTTTGGATGTGGATGGTGGCCTTTCTCGGTGCCAGTTCCGCCTTTGTTGAATCAACGTTAGGCCAGGTCTATAAAGAAAAAATCAATGGAGAGTATCGGGGTGGACCCGCTTTTTATATCGAAAAAGGCTTAGGCATGAAATGGTATGCTTGGATATTTGCCATTGCAACCATATTTGCTTGCGGGATCCTTTTACCTGGCGTACAGGCTAATTCTATTGCTGCTAGCTTAAAAACGGCTTTCAATATCGATCCGAATGTCACCGCCGCCATACTGGCTATGCTGCTTGGTTTCATCATTTTTGGTGGGGTCAAACGTATCGCTCACTTTGCCAGTGCAGTCGTCCCTTTCATGGCACTGGGCTACATTATCGTGGCGAGTGTCATCATCGCGCTAAATATTAGCCAGTTGCCAGATATTTTATGGTTAATACTCAAAAGTGCCTTTGGCTTTGATGCAGGCTTTGGTGCCATTATAGGATTAGCCATTATGTGGGGGGTAAAACGGGGGATTTACTCCAACGAAGCCGGTCAAGGTACGGGTCCTCACGCCTCATCAGCAGCAGCCGTAAGCCACCCTGCCAAACAAGGATTAGTTCAAGCATTTTCTGTATATATCGATACGTTATTTGTCTGTTCTGCTACAGGTTTTATGCTTCTCATTACCGGGCTGTATAATGTTCAAGGCCCAGACGGCGCAGCGCTTTATACCGGTATTGCCGGAGTGGCAGCAGGTCCAGGCTATGTGCAAACAGCCATGGAAAGTATGATGCCAGGATTTGGTAATATATTTGTCGCTATTGCGCTTTTCTTCTTCGCCTTTACCACTATCGTGGCTTATTACTATATTGCCGAGACCAACATTGCCTATATTAACCGTAAAGTGAATCGTCCATGGCTCATGGTCGTACTCAAAGTCGTAATAATCGGTGCGACCGTGTACGGGACGGTAAAAGCCGCGGATCTAGCCTGGGGAATGGGGGATATTGGTGTAGGTCTAATGGCATGGCTCAATATAATTGCCATTCTTCTATTACGAAAAACAGCCTTTACTTGCCTAAAAGATTATGAGTCCCAGCAAGCACTCGGGATAGATCCACTGTTCGACCCGGTAAAACTCGGTATTCAAAATGCAGATTACTGGGTAGAACGCAAACTCACGGAAGATAATGTAATGGCTGACACGACTGAAGTGAGTCATAAAGTGTGATGAAAATAATGAGGTAAGTGATTTTCACGCATTAAAAAGCCAGTGATAATTCACTGGCTTTTTTTGTTAGCACTGACATGCCGCTCGCTAACGCGACGGAATAACCCCATCACCCTTATGGATGGCAGACGTTATGCAGCTCTAAGTTAGTACCGATATCTTTGTTACGATCGGCTTTTGCATCGTCGTTGCGCAGTTGCGTCAAGTGATCTAGATACGCTTGATCCACATCATTGGTGATGTAATGACCATCAAATACCGACGTTTCAAAACGCTTAATCGCTGGATTTTCCATTCGAACCGCTTCAATTAAATCAGGTAAGTCTTGGAAAATAATACCATCGGCGCCAATTAACTTGGCGATTTCATCGGCATCACGGCCATGGGCGATCAATTCATTTGATGTAGGCATATCGATACCGTACACGTTAGGAAAACGAATTTCTGGCGCCGCAGAGGCAAAATACACTTTCTTAGCCCCCGCTTCACGGGCCATTTCGATGATTTGCTCTGACGTCGTACCGCGAACGATAGAATCATCGACCAGTAAGACATTTTTACCTTTGAATTCAGTGTTAATTGCATTTAACTTACGACGTACTGACTTCTTACGTTCCTGTTGACCTGGCATGATAAAGGTACGGCCAATATAACGGTTTTTCACAAAACCTTGGCGGTACGGTAAGTCCATGCAACGGGCAATTTCCAGCGCGATATCGCAAGAGGTTTCAGGAATAGGAATAACCACGTCAATATCGTGATCGTACCATTCTTTCTTAATCTTCTCGCCAAGCTTAGCGCCCATGTTGACGCGACTGGCATATACAGACACGTTGTCAATCGTCGAATCAGGACGAGCAAAATAGACAAATTCGAAGATACAAGGTGCATAGCTAGGTTCTGCCGCACATTGACGGGTATACAGCTGCCCATCAATCGACACATAAATCGCTTCACCTGGGGCCACATCACGCATCACTTCAAAGCCAACAGCATCGAGTGCCACGCTTTCAGACGCGACCATGTATTCAGTGCCTGTTGGCGTTTCGTGCTTACCTAACACCAAAGGACGAATACCAAATGGATCACGAAACGCGACTAAGCCTTGACCAATGATCATGGCAACAACTGCGTAGGCACCACGAGCTTGTTGGTGCACCTTAGCAACCGCATCGAACACTTCTTCTGAAGTCAGCGTCAAACTTGTGGTTTTTTGCAGTTCGTCAGCCAACAGGTTTAACAAGACTTCGGAGTCTGAAGTCGTATTGACGTGGCGACGTTTTTTGATCAACCCTTCGGCTAATTCGACTGTGTTGGTTAAGTTGCCGTTATGGGCTAATGAGATCCCAAATGGCGAGTTAACATAGAAAGGTTGCGCCTCTGATGCGCTAGAACTGCCCGCAGTGGGATAACGCACATGACCAATACCTGCATTACCTTGTAGGCGTTGCATGTGTTTGACTTCAAAAACGTCTCTAACCAGACCATTGGCTTTACGCAGCCTGAAAGCACCACGATCAATGGTCACAATACCAGCCGCATCCTGACCTCTATGCTGCAATACTGTCAGTGCATCATAAATGGTCTGATTAACCGATGATTGACCAACTATTCCGACGATACCACACATGGGTAAACTTCCTCATTGTAAGATGTTCTATCATTTAGGATTATTTATTTTCTTTCTTATAGTTTGGGTACAAAGCTGGAGGTGTTTTCCAAATAGTTAAAAAACCATTGAATGACAACGCCAAATTCGGGCACTAACACAGAGTCCTTCCACCATTGAGCGTTGGGAGAACCGGTAAAAGCATCCATAAAAAACAGTAAAGCACTCACAATCAACGCGCCTCGAATCGCACCGAAGCACAGACCCAAAAGCCTGTCAGTGCCAGAGAGTCCGGTTTTGACAACCAGCTGTCCGAGAATATAGTTAACTAAGGCACCGAGTACCAAAGTAGTAATAAAGAGGATGGCAATGGAAACGCCATTACGCAGCATCTCATCGTTCATTTGCGTTAAGTGAACGGCAAGATCTTGGTAAAATTGGCTGGCAACAAAGAAAGCGGCGAACCATACCACTAAGGACATGGCTTCTTTGGCGAATCCGCGGATTAGACTGATGAGAGTCGATAATCCGATGACAAATATGATAGCGTAATCAATCCAAACCATTGAGATGGCTTTCCGACATGGGCTTTAAGACGGCGCGATTCTACCAGAGACTGAAGCGATTCTCACCCCTAGCGAGGTAAATAAATCATTTTAGTCTCCAGTATCATGACACCATTAAGACGCTAAGGGATTAAAAGGAACAATCCAGCCCTTAAGACGCGTGAGATTCTCGACCTCAATTTGTATTTTTTTCAATTTGTCCTGTGATACATCGGGCCCAACAAACACTTTAGTTAGCACACCATCTTTAGGGTTTTCAGGGAGTGTGTACGCTTTAAAACCGCTTTTACGCAGTTGTGCAACCAAGGCTTTTACATTGGTCGCGTTGTTAAAACCGCCTAGCTGTAAAGTAAAGCCACTTTTCAAACTGTCACGGCTGACAACTTTTATCCCATCCGCTTTTTTCGGCTTTTCAGCCTTAACCACAGTGGTCGCTTTAACATCCGCTTTTTTAGGCTGTGCTTTTACCGTCACCTTCGGAGGCTCTTTTTTAGGCTCTACTTTTTTAGGCTCTACTTTTTTAGGCTCTACTTTTTTAACATCAGGCTTAGCAACTTCAGAGACTGACGCGACAACAGACTTTTCATGGTCGGCATTCATTACGCTCTCAGCTAAAGCGACTTCAGTCCCATTTAGCGAAGCGTCGTCCTCAGCCGACAAGACCGCAAACATCTCGTCTTGGACGTTTTGCTGCTCAATCACGGTCGGGCGCAAAGGAATTTCGGAAAACTGCTCTTCTTGGCGATCTTTTTTGCCATCCAAAATATCTGGCAAAAAAATAACCCCAAGCGCAACCAGCACCACAGTGCCGACTAAACGATTATGAAACTGGCTAGACAAAACTGACTTCCTGCATAAATTGAGACTTAAAACCTGCGACAGTGTAAAAGGAGCCAAACACAATTACCACATCATCTGGGTTAATTTGCGCTTTTAATGCCGACCATGCCTCAGCGAGGCCCTCAAACTCAAATGCGTTAACCTCAGGGACTAAGGTTTTGCGTAACATGGCCGAACTCGCGCCACGCTCACCCTGTAAACTCACTAAATACCAAGTGTCTACCAGTGGATCGATCACCGGCAACACACCTGCAATGTCTTTATCCTTAAGCATGCCACAAAGGGCAAAGACACGCTTACCCACAACGATTGGCGCTAACTGTTGTACCAAAAACCGCGCCGCATGGGGATTGTGGGCAACATCGAGTAACACTAATGGCTGCTTACTCACTTCTTCTAATCGACCCGTTAACCGAGCCGTACTAATGCCCTGGGCAATAATAGCAGGTGAGATATCGGGCCACCCCTGCTCAATCACGGCCAACACAGTCGCCGCATTGGGTAATGGCAAAGTGGGTAACGCTAAATCCTGCAGTTTGAGCACTTGGCCCTGAAAATCCCACAGATTGCCGTGGACTTGATAACTGAATTCGTTACCGACGCGATACAAGATGGCGCCAACCTCATTGGCGACATCGTTGACAGTGTGTGGCAAGTTAGGTTCACCCACAATGGCAGGCTTACTACCGCGGAAAATGCCCGCCTTTTCACGGCCAACAAGCTCACGGGTATTACCAAGATAACTTTCATGATCTAAATCGACAGATGTCAGCACACTGATATCAGCATCAATAATATTGGTGGCATCTAACCTGCCACCTAAACCCACTTCTAAAATAACCACATCCAGCTTGGCGGCTTTAAAGAGTATCAAGCCTGCAAGCGTAGCATATTCAAAAAAGGTCAAAGAAATACCAGCGCGCGCGGCTTCAATCTGCTCAAATGCCGTAACAAAAGCGCGATCACTGGCATCACAACCATTGATGCGCACTCGCTCGTTGTACTTCAGCATGTGCGGCGAACTGTATACGCCGACGCTAAGTCCTGCTAAACGCAGAATATTCTCTAGCATAGCGCAGGTGGTGCCTTTACCGTTCGTCCCCGCCACTGTCACTATCTTGGTTTCACCCAAATCCAACAGGCCCAGGGTTTGCGCGACCTTAGAGACCCGCGTTAATCCCATATCGATTTCACTTGGATGTATAGAGAGCAAATAATCCAACCACGGTTCCAATGCTGCATTTGACGCTGGTTCTGTAAGCATATCCGTACATCCTCGTATGCGATTCTTCTCAAATAAGATCTTTTCAATCCAACATGAATAATGGGCCAAGCGCGAGCCTAGGTAATTGATACTCATCTGGATAAGTGACATCAACCAAATAGAGTCCATGGGGTTTAGCTGTGGCCGCGGCTTGATTTCGATCTTTTAACGCGAGCAAATCGCTCATCCAAGTCAGAGGCTGATTGCCTAGACCAATTTCTAATAATGAACCGACAATATTGCGCACCATGTGATGCAAAAAAGCATTAGCAGCAATATCGACAATGACATACATACCTTGGCGCGTGACATTGACGCAATGTACATTACGAAACGGTGTTTTCGACTGGCACTGAACAGCGCGAAAGCTGGTAAAGTCCTGTTCTCCTAAGAGTGCCTGTGCCGCTTGGTGCATTCTGTCCGCATCAATATCACCGTGATAATGGCTTACACCATGGCGTAAAATTCCAGGGCGAAAACGGTGATTATAAATCACATAACGGTAGCGTCTGGCGGTGGCTGAAAAGCGCGCATGAAAACCGTCGTCGACTTCTTTAACCCAACGCACGGCAATATTGTCGGGTAAATTAGCATTCACCCCTAAGGTCCAAGCGCCTTCATTACGAATAGCATGGGTTTCAAAATGAACCACTTGGCCAGTGGCATGCACGCCCGCATCGGTACGGCCAGCGCAGAAAACACCGATGGGCTCATTAGCCACTATCGATAACGCCCGTTCTAATTGCGCTTGTACTGAATCGACTTCGGCCTGACGTTGCCAGCCAAAATACCCATTGCCGTCATATTCAATACCTAATGCAATCCGCATCCACTTATCCTCACCATTAATTTAGCGGCGTATTTTATCACAGCAATCCCTAAAAAAAACGGCGCTAAAGGCGCCGTTAGATTAAAACACTCTCAATCGGGATTAACTCATCTCTTTGAGTAAACGTCCTGCTTCATCCTGCTGGCGCTCATTACCGTCAATTTGCACTTCTTTAAGTAAAGCTTTAGCGCTGTCGCTGTCATCTATTTCAATATATGCACGGGCTAAATCAAGCTTAGCGTTAACCGAGTTTTCTTCATCGTCAACGTCGATCATCGCGGCATCACCGATTAAAGCACCGACATCGCTCATTTCAACATCGACTTCTGAATACAAATCAGCCTCGATGCCACCGTCATCGGCATCATTAAGCAACTTGTCGATATCAATAAAACCATTTTCATTTTGGAAACTGGTCAAATCATGGTCAGGAACAAACTTCTTCTGTGCTTTTCGCGACTCTTGGGCATCGAGTGCAGCTAAGGCTTCATCGACAGTGAGATTATGATCATCCACGAGAGAGAAGCTGTCTTCCGACGTCA
>JBOFUF010000442.1:0-4988 GCA_051652445.1 Shewanella sp. | reverse complement strand
GAGCACCGCAAAACCATGGGCATCATCAACAATCAACCAAGCATGGTGTTGACGACAAAGCGCCGATAACTGCGAGATCGGCGCACAATCCCCGTCCATACTAAACACGCTTTCAGTGATTAACGCCGATGCGTGATGTCGAGCGAGTAACTGCTCAGCGCTCTCAAGGGAATTGTGTAAAAAACGTTTAAGCTGCGCGCCGCTGTCCTGCAAACCATCGATAATTGAGGCGTGCACAAGTTTATCGGCAATCACAGTATCTTGCTGATCAAACAAGGTTTTCATCAGCGCAGTATTGGCACTAAAGCCCGAGCAAAATAATAATCCCGCTTCATGCCCCGTTAAGGCGCAGAGTTCACTCTCCAGCGCCAAATGCGCATCACTGTACCCTGTCACTAAGGGCGATGCGCCGCTACCCACACCGTAGGCCTGCGCGCCAAGGTGCAACGCTTCAACCAACTCAGGCACACGAGATAAGCCTAAATAATCATTACTGCTAAAATTAACATAGACGCGCCCTTCGAACACAAAGCGCGGGCTCGATGAGGCTGCGTTAACATCAAGGCTGTGCTCAACACTCAGCACTTTACGTTGCCGCAGTAATCCTTGCTCACCTAAGGCTTGCTGACGGGCGGCAATTTTCATCTCGAGCAGAGAACTCATCAATTTAGCCTCAAAAATAACGATCTAAAAAATGCTTGTGTTAAAAATGCAGTGCAGCAAATAAGACTGCTGCCAGCAGCCCAAAGAAACTGCGAACGACATGCACGCTGCGATATTACAAAGCACCCGCGTCATAGAATTGTGCCGATGACTTATCTTGATAGGCCGAAGCTTTTGCTAAAACAGCACTGTCTTCTTCCAGTTTTGCCGCCACGCCCTGCTCGGGACGTAGGCCTAAACGTCGAAATAGTCCCATATCATCACTTTCTTCTGGGTTGGGTGTGGTCAGTAATTTACACCCATAGAAAATCGAGTTGGCACCGGCAAAGAAACACATGGCCTGCAGCTCATCACTCATATTTTCGCGCCCAGCCGATAACCGTACGCGGGAAAGCGGCATTAAGATTCGCGCCACGGCGATAGTACGCACAAATTCGAGTGGATCGAGGTCGTCAAGCTTCTCAAACGGCGTACCCGCCACTTTAACTAACATATTGATCGGCACTGAATCAGGATGCTGCGGTAAATTAGCCAGCTGTTGTAGTAAGCCTGCCCGATCGGTCGCCTTTTCACCCATGCCGACAATCCCGCCCGAGCACACTTTCATGCCTGAAGCGCGCACATGTGTCAGTGTATCTAAACGATTTTGATAGGTACGTGTCGTGATCACATCGCCGTAATATTCAGGCGAAGTATCTAAATTATGGTTGTAATAATCTAAACCAGCGCCGGCTAAATCATTCGCTTGATCTTCAGATAGCATGCCGAGTGTCATACAGGTTTCCATCCCTAAGGCTTTGACCTCTTGCACCATTTGCTTCAGGTACGGCATGTCTTTTTCTTTTGGATTACGCCAAGCCGCGCCCATGCAAAAACGCGACGCTCCCGCAGCTTTTGCACTGCGCGCCTCGGTCAGCACGGTTTCCATTGCCAGCAAACGCTCTTTCTCTAGACCTGTGTCATAGCGAGCACTCTGCGGGCAATATTTACAATCCTCAGGGCAAGCTCCGGTTTTAATCGATAACAAGCGGCTAATTTGCACTTCATTAGGATCGTATACCTCACGGTGCATACTGTGGGCTTTAAATAACAAGTCATTCATCGGCAGCGCAAATAAGGCTTCGATTTCTTCCCGCTTCCAATCATGACGAACTTGCAACTGCGACATTGAACACCCTTTTTATTCTGTTTTTTACCTTGGCTAGGATAACCTCAGCCCTTAAACTGTCAACGCCAACCAGTGAACTCAGTTGACTACTGACTACTTTACCATCAGACCTGTGAGCGTTTATGCGCAATTTACTCGATTTTGACTTTGATAGTGCCCATATTTGGCATCCTTACACCTCCATGACCCAATCGCTTCCCGTTTTTGGTGTACACAGCGCAAAGGGCTGCGAGCTCGAACTCGTCGATGGCCGCAAGCTGGTCGATGGCACTAGCTCGTGGTGGGCCTGTGTGCACGGCTATGCACATCCCCAGATATTAACCGCGATGGAAAAACAGTTGCATCAACTGAGCCATGTGATGTTTGGCGGTATCACCCATGAGCCTGCTATTGAATTGTGTAAAAAGCTTATTGCAATGACCTGCAAGCCACTGACGAAAGTGTTTTTATGTGACTCTGGATCTATCTCAGTCGAAGTGGCAATTAAAATGGCATTGCAATACTGGCAAGGTCAAAGTTGGCAAGGTCAGAGCTCGCAAGCGCAAGGCGCGCATGAAAATATTCGGCCGCTAAAACAACGTATTCTTACCGTTAAGAAGGGTTACCACGGCGATACTTTTGCCGCGATGAGCGTATGCGATCCCGAAGGCGGCATGCACACTATGTTTGGCGATGCCGTAACCAGACAAGCTTTTGTATCCGCGCCACAAACCGCCTTTGGCGAAGCCTTACAAGCAGATGATTTAACCGCAATGCGCGACATATTAAGCATTAATCACCGTGATATTGCGGCAGTGATTATAGAGCCGATAATGCAAGGCGCTGGCGGGATGCGTTTTTACAGCGCAGATTATTTAGCGGGTCTTCGTGCTCTATGTGATGAATTTGATGTCCTGCTGATCTTAGATGAAATTGCCACTGGCTTTGGTCGCACAGGCAAGCTTTTTGCCTATGAACACGCCAATATTACCCCTGATATCTTATGTTTAGGCAAAGCGCTGACGGGCGGTTATATCAGCCTAGCGGCAACACTATGTACCGATAACGTAGCCCAAGGCATAAGCCAATCTCCCGCAGGGGTGTTTATGCATGGCCCTACTTTTATGGGTAACCCGCTCGCCTGCGCCGCGGCGTGTGCAAGCGTAGACTTAATTAACCGCAATGACTGGCAAGCGCAAGTGGCGGCTATCGAGCAGCAAATGCGCATAGAACTTAACGATGCGATTGATTTACCGAGCGTTAAAGACGTGCGCGTGCTCGGTGCTGTGGGCGTGTTAGAGATGCACGAACCCGTCAATACCGCTAAGTTACAGCAGCAATTTGTCGATTTAGGCGTGTGGGTGCGCCCCTTCGCCAACCTTATCTATATTATGCCGCCCTATATTATTAGCCCTATGCAATTAAGTCTGCTCACCCAGGCGATGAAACACGTGGCGGCAACCATTCCATCGCCCCACTTAACCAATAAACCGACTAATATCGCCTCTGAACGACACGTTATCAGCCATGGCTAACTGACGCTTATTTCATCACGGTTTTAATTTCACCAGACTTGAGATTAATGCCCGTAGCGCCGCAGGTTTAATCATTTTGGCCATATAGTGATAGCCGCGGCGTTGCATATCCTCGACTAACTCTTTGCGAGTATTGGCGGTAATCAAAATACCGGGTAAGTCTTTGCCATACAGGGCACGAATACCGTCCATGGCATCGACGCCATTTTGGCCATCATCTAAATGGTAATCTGCGATCACAATATCAGGCGCGACGCCTTTCAGCCCTAGTTTAATGCGTGCATCGGCTAAATCTTTTGCGCAAATTACCTCACACTGCCAACGGCTTAATAGACTTTCCAAGCCAGCCAAAATCGCCTCTTCATTATCGATACACAAGACTTTAATACCCGATAACGGCTGCAGCAGCGACGGTAAAGCCTTCACTTGTGGCTGACGTACAGTTTCGCCAAGCGGAACACAAATAGAGAATACCGAGCCGCGCCCCAGCAGTGACGAGACGTGAATACTGTGTTCCAGCACTTTACTGATACGGTCTGCAATCGCCAGCCCTAAGCCCAAGCCGCTGACATTGTTGCTGTTAGGATTATTCAGTCGCTTAAATTCTTTGAAAATCTCTTGAGTTTCTTTTTCATCGATACCGCAGCCCGTATCTAACACTTGGATCTCAAGAAACGGCCCTCTATGGCGGCAACCAAACAGAACTTTGCCACCTCGGGCATAACGGTAAGCATTGGTTAAAAAATTCTGTAGGATTCGGCGTAACAAGGAAGGATCCGAATTGACCGTCGCGCTGCATGACATCATCTTAAAACGGATGTGGTTATCCGCCGCCATCGCTTCAAATTCAACGGATAAGCCATTAATCAGTTCTGAAATCGCAAAGTCACGGCGATTCACATCCACCATACCTGAGTCGAGTTTTGAAATATCCAGCAGATCGGTCAGCAGCTCGCCGGCGATCTTAAGCGAACTATTGACATGGGATAAGGTCGTTCTGGCCTCACGGTCGAGATGGGGATATTGAGACAGTGAGGCCGTAAACAACCGCGCAGCATTAAGCGGTTGCATTAAGTCATGACCAACCGCAGCCAAGAAGCGACTTTTAGAAGCATTAGCCATTTCCTCCTGTGCTTTGGCCTCTAATAACTTGCTATTTAACATCGCTAATTCATAAGTCCGTTCATTCACGCGGCTCTCCAATGTTTCATTGGCTTCCAGTAGCGCCCGTTCCTGCTGCCGATACTGGGTAATGTCGGTAAAGGTCATCACAAAACCGCCATCAGGCATGGGATTACCTTGAATCTTAATCACTTTACCGTCTTTGCGATACCGCTCAGAGGTGTGCGGCGTACCATTACGCATATGCTGCACCCGCAGGTCAACTTGTTGCTCTATCTCCCCCTCACCGCAATATCCCCGCGCCGCATTAAAACGGATCACTTCGCTAATGGGCATACCATGGTGCAAAAAACCATCAGGATAGTGATAAAGCTCCACATATTTGTAGTTCCATGCCACCAGATTAAGATCACTATCGATAACACTCATGCCCTCATAGGCATGTTCAATCGCGCCGCGCAGCATGTCTTGGCTAAGCATGATTTTTGATGATGCTTCATCCACCAGACTAAACACTTCAT
>JBOFUF010000441.1:0-7883 GCA_051652445.1 Shewanella sp. | reverse complement strand
CGGGGAAATGCTTGGTTGTGGTGCTCATGTGATCATGTTGCGTCGAACTCAAGTTGCCCAGTATCCTTATGCCAGAATGGTGACCTTAGAACAGCTTGAAGCGCTTGTGGCACAAGCACATGAACAACAGATAGATCCGAGTGTATTACTCGATCCACTGTTACTACCAATGGATACGGCTGTGGCCGACTTTCCAGAGGTGAATGTGCCTGATGCGATAGCGCCTTATTTAATGCAAGGTCAGGCTGTTAAGGTACTCGTTAGTGCGGACTTAAAAACCGATGTACTGGTGCGGATCACCTTAGGCGATATTCGCCGTTTTGTCGGGATAGGCACCATGAACGAAGACGGCTTATTAGCGCCGAAACGACTTATTGTGCTCCATGACGACCCCGTAGAGACTCATTAATCACGAATGAGTGATGGATTAGTCATCGCCCTTTATTGCGCTAGGGTGTTTTTGCGGGTAAGATAGCGCGCCCTCTGGCTGAGTTAGTGATCGGCTAGGGATTCATTTTATTTATTTGGAGATATACATGTCACTAAGTACTGAAGTAAAAGCAAAAATTTTGGCTGATTTTGGCCGTTGTGAAAACGATACCGGTTCAACTGAAGTTCAAGTTGCTTTGTTAACTGCGCAAATCAACCATTTGCAAGCTCACTTCAAAGAGCACATTCATGATCATCACTCACGTCGTGGTCTGTTACGTATGGTTAACTCACGTCGTAAGTTAACTGCTTACCTGAAACGTACTGACGTAGCGCGTTACACTGCACTGATCCAAAAATTAGGTTTACGTCGTTAATTTCGCGTTGACTAATGTAAAAAAGGAGGCTTAGCCTCCTTTTTTATTGCCTAAAATTCAACACATTATTCATTGTATAACCGTGAATTATACCGAAGTGACCGCCAATTCAAGAGTCTAAACCTTGCCCCCTAAGCTCCACGTAAGCCATCAAGGCTGCTTATGGTTGCTGTTTGTGTTGCGATATAGAGCGTTTCAAATTCTGCTTGGGGTAGAGGTTGACTAAAATAGAAACCTTGGCCAACTTGGCAGTTATTCTCCTTCAACCAATTTAATTGTTGTTCGTTTTCTATCCCCTCGGCCACAATGGTTAAATTAAGCTGCTTACCGAGCATCAAAATAGTCGATGCAATTGCGCTATCTCCTGGTAAATCAGAGACGAAACAACGGTCAATTTTCATGGTGGTGATGGGTAAATTGCGCAGATAAGAGAGTGATGAATATCCGGTACCGAAGTCATCGACAGCAATACCAAATCCCGCAGATTTAAGTTGTTCAAGTTTAGCGATAGCGAGTTCTATATCGTTCATCAGCGAGGTTTCAGTAATTTCAATCTCCAACAGTTCGGGTTGTATTTGATAACGTAACGCCATTTGCTTGATATCAGGAACTAAACTGGCATCGGCAAATTGTTGTGAGGCAACATTAATCGCAATCGGGAGAGTATAGTGATATTTCTTTTGCCATTCTCTTAAGACTTTACAACTTTGCTCTATCACCCAGCGACCAATAGGGATGATGATCCCGGTTTCTTCGGCGACAGGAATGAAGGATGCCGGACTGATCAGTCGCCCGTCTTTTTGCCAACGTATTAAAGCTTCACAGCCAGTCACTTTGCCCGTTTGTAGATCGAGTTTAGGTTGGAAGTACAATAAAAATTCATTGTTTTTCAAAGCATCATGTAAAGATGCCTCAGTGCGTAAACGCACTGCCGCGCGCTCTGTCATCTGTTGCTTGAAGAAGGCCCACTGATTGGAACCTGCCGCTTTTGCGCTGTACATGGCAATGTCCGCGTGGCGGATAAGATCTTCAGCACTGTTACCATCTTCGGGATAAATGGAAATGCCAATTGATGCGGCTGGGTGAATCGCATGTTCATTTAACTGAATGGGAAGATTGAGCTGAATAAGCAGCGTATCGACAAACTCTGCTGCTTGGTCTGGGGTCTGAACGGTATCGGCCAAAATAACAAATTCATCGGCACCTAAGTGGGAAACAGTGCCCTTATCGCCAACGAATCGTTCGAGCATTCGGGCAATACGTGCGAGGAATTGATCGCCTAATGCGTGGCCAAGGGAATCGTTGACATTCTTAAAGCGGTCTAAGTCGATAAACATTAGTGAAAAACTGCGTTTGTGCACGCGCGAACGTTGGATAGTCACAGCGATGGTTTCAAGCAATAGGGTGCGGTTCGGTAAGCCAGTGAGTGGATCTCGAGTTGCCATTTTGCGTAGTTTGGATTGGGTTTGGCTAAATTGAATCAGAATCTGGTTGAATTTGGACGTCACTAAACCGAGTTCATCATCCTTATGGGCGTTAGACACAGGTAGCAGATTTTCGTCGGGTGAGTCGGGATCAATTTTATCAATCGCTTCACTCATTCGCGCTATAGGCTGGGTCAGGAAGCGATGGAATACCACTGAAAGCACTAAGGTGAGCAAGAGCGCATGGGCAAGGGTGGATAAATAACTAAATCTTAAATGCGAGTAGAGGGTATTTGTCAGTTCTTGAGTATCATAAAAAACGGTTAATGTACCAATGACTTGCTGCTGTTGTTGTGTGTCTTCAAAGTGAAAGGGTCGATGCAAAGGGCGAGCGACCTCCTTGATGTCATCAAATAATTTATCACTTAAACGGTTAAAAGAATGCGCGTTTTTTTGTTTATGATTACTGACAGAAACAAACATGGAACCATCGTCGAGTTCGATAACGGCTGAACCAACATGTTCAACCTTGATGACACCTTCTAAGGTTTGCCTCGCTAAATTATCATCTAAAGCCCATACCGCATTTTCCGCGGGTTGTTCAACTGAATCAAGCAGTTCTTGCTGATTGGTCGTGAGTTGTTGTTTGGTTGATACCACGACTAAAGCAATTTCAGCAATAAAAAAGGCAAAAGAAAAGAATAACACTGTAAATACGACTAGGTTAGTTTGTTTCCACGTCAGCGACTTAAAACGGCCTGTCATCGGGCATATCCGTTATGATAATTATTCACCATCTGCGAGGTTTCCCGTATCAATATAAACCGCAACTCTTTTTTGATTTATCAACTTTAGTTAAAAGTTACTTATTTGTCATCATCATCTGCTCTTTATCTATTGATCCAAATTGCAGTATACTTACGCGCGTAATTCAAGGTCATTAATTAAGGAATGGGTCACGTGAATCCAATTGTAAAGAGTTTTGAGTATGGTCAACATACAGTCACCCTGGAAACAGGTGTTATAGCGCGTCAAGCTGATGCGGCCGTGTTAGCGAGTATGGGTGACACCACAGTGTTAGTCACTGTTGTCGGAAAGAAAGTTGCTGAAGCAGGTCGTGACTTTTTCCCTTTGACTGTTAACTATCAAGAGAAAACCTACGCAGCAGGTAAAATTCCTGGTGGTTTCTTTAAGCGTGAAGGCCGTCCTTCAGAAGATGAGACATTAATTGCTCGTCTGATCGACCGTCCAATTCGTCCTCTTTTCCCTAATGGTTTCAAAAACGAAGTTCAAGTTATCATTACTGTTGTGTCTGTCGACCCACAAATCGAGCCAGATATTATCTCCATGATCGGTACTTCAGCGGCACTGGCTATTTCTGGTATTCCATTCAGCGGTCCTTTAGGTGCTGCTCGTGTGGGTTACATTGATGGCGAATACGTGTTGAACCCAAGTGTTGCACTGCTTGCTACCAGCCAACTGAACTTAGTGGTTGCGGGCACGGCTGGCGCAGTATTAATGGTGGAATCAGAAGCCAAAGCATTACCTGAAGAAGTGATGTTAGGTTCAGTGGTTTATGGCCACGATCAGCAACAAGTGGTTATCAACGCGATTGCCGAATTTAAAGCAGAAGCCGGTAAACCCACTTGGGATTGGACTGCACCAACACAAGATGCCGATTTAGTTGCCCAAATCAAAGTGCTAGCTGAAGCGGGTTTAGGTGATGCGTACAAAATCCAAGTTAAACAAGATCGTTATGCTCAGGTTTCTGTTGTAAAAGCAGCAGCTAAAGCCGCCTTGTTAGCCAGCAATCCAGATGTGGATTTACGTGAAGTAGACAACTTACTGGGTAGCTTAGAGAAAAAAGTGGTTCGTGGTCGCATTATCCGTGGTGAACCACGTATCGACGGTCGTGAACCTGACATGATCCGCGCATTAAGTGTGTTAGCGGGCGTATTACCACGTACTCATGGTAGTGCTTTGTTCACTCGCGGTGAAACCCAAGCGTTAGTGACTTGTACTTTAGGTACTGAACGTGATGCTCAGAAAATCGATAGCATTATGGGCGAGCGCACTAACCGTTTCATGCTGCACTATAACTTCCCTCCATACTCTGTCGGTGAAACCGGTATGGTGGGCTCACCTAAGCGCCGTGAAATCGGCCATGGTAAATTAGCATGGCGCGGTATGAATGCCGTTATGCCTTCAGCGGCTGAATTTCCATACAGCGTGCGCGTTGTATCTGAAATTACTGAATCTAACGGTTCAAGCTCTATGGCCTCAGTCTGTGGTACTTCGCTCGCACTGATGGATGCCGGTGTACCTATTAAGGCTTCTGTTGCCGGTATTGCTATGGGTCTAGTGAAAGAAGGCGATGATTTTGTTGTTCTTTCTGACATCTTAGGCGATGAAGACCATTTAGGTGATATGGACTTTAAAGTGGCGGGTACGCGTGCTGGTATTACTGCTCTGCAGATGGATATCAAGATCGAAGGTATCACTAAAGACATCATGGAAATCGCACTGCAGCAAGCCTATGGCGCACGTGTGCATATCCTCAACGTAATGGATCAAGCGATTGGCTCACATCGTGATGATATTTCTGATCACGCGCCACGCATCACTGTTATCAAGATCAATCCAGAAAAGATCCGTGACGTTATCGGTAAAGGCGGCGCAGTTATCCGTGCTCTTACTGAAGAAACCGGCACTACGATTGAACTGGAAGATGATGGTACGGTGAAGATTGCTTCTTCAAATGGCGAAGCAACCAAAGAAGCTATCCGTCGTATCGAAGAAATCACTTCAGAAGTTGAAGTGGGTCGTATCTACAGCGGTAAAGTTATCCGTATCGTTGATTTCGGTGCCTTCGTTAACATTCTACCGGGTAAAGACGGTTTAGTGCACATTTCACAAATTAGTGATGAGCGTGTTGCTAACGTGTCAGATCACCTTGAGTTGAACCAAGAAGTCGCCGTTAAGGTGATGGAAGTGGATCGTCAAGGCCGCGTACGTCTGTCAATTAAAGAAGCGCAATCGAAAGTGGCTGCAGCGGAATAATGAGTCTCTGACTTATTATTGGCATACACTTTCTAAGTGATTGCATAAAAAGGAGATCAAATGATCTCCTTTTTTGTTTTTTATGTTAAAAAAGTCAGTATTAATCTTAATTCCCTAATAGCGGTCTGCTATCATGAGGATTCTTCTGCGAATGTTGGGAATCTAAAAAGGTAGAAATGGATGAGTCTTAAAATTAGAACCGTTGTCGTCGCTGTGCTGGCGAGTGCCAGTCTGTTGTTAGCCGGATGCGCAACCACCCAGTCTCCTTTAGAAAACCATAACGATGTTGAAGGTAAATTGGTTATAGCACCTGTCATGCCTGATTATAAAGTCGAAGTGACATTGGCAAAGCTCAATGAAATTTTGGCTACGGTCGAATTAACTCATGAGCAGAGAGCCCGATTTCATTACGATCGCGGTGTCATTTATGACAGTGTCGGCTTAAGATTGCTCGCACGTATTGATTTTATGCAAGCGCTAAAACTTCAACCAGATCTGGCTGATGCTTATAATTTTCTTGGGATTTATTATACGCAAGAAGGTGAATACAACAGTGCTTATGAAGCATTTGATGGTGTATTGGAGTTAGCCCCTAATTACGATTATGCCTATTTAAATCGCGGTATTGCTTTTTACTATGGCGGCCGTATTGATTTAGCCACTAAAGATATGCAGGCGTTTTATGCTGCCGATAATAAAGATGGTTATCGAGTATTATGGTTATATTTAATTAATTTAAAAGTTGATCCCGTTGACGCTAAAAAACAGTTATCCAAGCATAGGCAGAATTTAGACCATGATGCTTGGGCGACGGTTATCGTCGACTATTATTTAGGCAAAAAGAGCCGTGATGAGGTATTTTCTGCCGCTAAAATAGGCTTAACCTATCCTAAAGAATATGCAGAACGTTTATGTGAAGTGTATTTCTACCTCGCAAAAATGGCGATAGAAACTAAGCAATATCAAGAAGCGGCTAATTATTTTCGCCTCGCATTGGTAACGAATATTTATGATTTTGTTGAACATAGATATGCGCGGATTGAGCTCGCCAAAGTCAAAGGTTTGCTTGAAGCCACAAAATAACCCTCATCTGCCCGAGCTCATCTCGGGCTTTGCCTAGCCAAGCTCGAACTGAGGCGCTATAATTTGCGCCTTTTTAGCGATACAAGTGCATAGGTTAACATGTCAGGCAATAAAGTAGAGGTCGATAAACGTCGCACCTTCGCGATCATATCGCACCCCGACGCGGGTAAAACAACCATTACCGAAAAAGTGCTGTTATTCGGAAACGCTTTGCAGAAAGCGGGTACGGTTAAAGGCAAAAAATCGGGTCAGCACGCTAAGTCTGACTGGATGGAAATGGAGAAGGATCGTGGTATTTCTATTACGACCTCTGTGATGCAGTTTCCTTATGGTGGCGCCCTCGTTAACCTACTCGACACGCCTGGTCACGAAGATTTCTCTGAAGACACTTATCGTACTCTGACAGCCGTTGACTCTTGTCTAATGGTGATTGACTCCGCAAAAGGGGTAGAAGACCGTACGATCAAGTTGATGGAAGTGACACGTCTGCGTGATACGCCTATCGTGACGTTTATGAACAAACTCGACCGTGATATCCGTGATCCTATCGATCTGATGGATGAAGTCGAAAACGTGTTGAATATTGCCTGCGCACCGATTACTTGGCCTATTGGCAGTGGTAAAGAATTTAAAGGTATTTACCACATACTGCGCGATGAAGTGGTGTTGTATCAAGGCGGTATGGGACACACGATCCAAGAGCGTCGCGTGATTGAAGGTATTAATAATCCTGAAATTGATAAAGCGATTGGCAGTTATGCCGCCGATTTACGTGATGAGATGGAATTAGTGCGCGGCGCGTCGAATGAGTTCGACCATGCGGCTTTTTTGAAAGGCGAGTTAACGCCGGTCTTTTTTGGTACTGCTTTGGGTAACTTTGGTGTAGATCATATTCTTGACGGTATCGTCGAGTGGGCACCCAAGCCATTACCACGTGAATGTGATACTCGCGTGGTCATGCCTGACGAAGAAAAATTCACTGGGTTTGTGTTTAAGATCCAAGCCAACATGGACCCTAAACACCGTGACCGTGTAGCTTTTATGCGAGTGTGTTCAGGCCGTTACGAGCAGGGCATGAAAATGCACCATGTACGCATTGGTAAAGATGTTAACGTCAGCGATGCGTTGACCTTTATGGCGGGCGACCGCGAGCGAGCCGAAGAAGCTTATCCTGGGGATATTATTGGTTTACACAATCATGGCACCATTCGGATTGGCGATACCTTTACCCAAGGTGAAAAGTTCCGTTTCACTGGCGTGCCTAACTTTGCCCCTGAAATGTTCCGTCGTATTCGTTTGCGCGATCCCCTGAAGCAAAAGCAGCTTTTAAAAGGCCTAGTGCAACTGGCTGAAGAAGGCGCAGTGCAGGTGTTTCGTCCCTTGGATACCAATGATTTAATTGTTGGCGCTGTGGGGGTGCTGCAGTTTGAAGTGGTGGTGGGTCGTCTTAAAAGCGAATATAACGTCGAAGCCATTTACGAAGGCATTAGCGTATCGACTGCGCGTTGGG
>JBOFUF010000440.1:0-6219 GCA_051652445.1 Shewanella sp. | reverse complement strand
CTATCGGCCGATAACCAATCGCCGCCGCCATATCTATGATCGGAATGGTATGGCCACGAATAGTTGAAGCACCAAGGATAGTCGGGTGCGATTGAGGTATTTTACTTAACTTTGTGTACGGCACCAACTCACGCACTTTGAGCGTACCTAAAGCAAACACTTGGGTCTGCGATAACCGAAACAGTAGTAATCCCTGTGACTGACTTGCCTTACTTTTCATAATTAAATAAATCACTCACTAATAGCCAACCTAGGGACTGCTTAACCTTAACGCAGTCGCAATTTGATGACCAAGCTCAAACAAATGAAACGATGATGACTCATTAATTGCTACATATTAATCGCTTTATCGATATGCCATAAGCGAATGCTTAATCTTGTAAAGCGTATAAAACATCAAAGGCAAATTGATCCCACCCTTCGGCAGTAAAAGCAATATCACGAATATTACGAACTTGGCTCACCGCATGTAATGGCGCGGCACCATTGACCATCAAGTAATAGGCCATAATAAGACTCGTGCGATCCTTGCCCGAGCGACAATGGATCAGCACAGGCAATCCATCGGCCTCACACTGTTGAATAAAAGCTAATGCTTTAGGTAATTGAGCGACACAAATCGCCACATCCCCATCTAGGGGAGGAATATTGCGTGAAAAAGGAATACATTCATAACGTAAATCGATTTCTTTAAAGGTGTTAGGGTCACAGCCTTCGCCCCCATTGACCGACAGAATCGCACCAATACCGGCCTCTTTGAGTGCGTGTAAATCCCACGGATCTTTATTAGGACCACTGCGCCCTGCAACTTTAGCTTCAACTAACCAGAATAAGTTTTGCATAAACCTTACCTACGACGAGTTTGATGACAAGGGATGTCAGGAATAAGCTAAGAATAGCTTGTTCCCAACGACTTAAGATTTTTTACCCCAAAATTCAGCGTTGGCTTGTGGTAACTGTTTACGCTTTTTTTTACCCGTACCTTCGGGCTTGGCCATCGGTTTTTCTTGCGCTAATAATTCAGCAGGGATGGCCTCATCGGCTTCAAAACCGACAATTTGCTCACGCACTAACTTAAGCTGATTCTTTTTCTCTATGACGCCGAAGTGATGGAAATCCTCATGGGAAATCAAGGTCACGGCTAAACCGGCTTCACCAGCACGGCCACTACGGCCAATGCGATGCATATAATCGGCAGGGCTTCTTGGTAAATCAAAGTTGATCACCACGGGCAGTTTATCGATATCGATACCGCGGGCGGCAATGTCAGTCGCAATTAACACGCTTATTTCACCATTTTTAAAACCATCGAGCACCCGCGTACGCGCACCTTGGGCTTTATCGCCGTGAAAAACTTCAGCGGTGATCCCACGTTTAGACAGTTTTTGCGCTAAGTGATTACAGGTATTTTTAGCACTCACAAAAATCAACGCTTGCGACCACTGATGCTCTTTAATCAGATGCGCCAATAATGCTGTTTTCAGCGGACGATTAACGGTGATCACCCGCTGATGAATCGTGCTTTCTTGCTCACTTTGAAATTGATATTCAAGTGGATTATTCAGCAGTGTTGCCGTTAATTCGCGGACTTCTTCAGGGAAGGTGGCTGAAAATAATAAGGTTTGTTTCTTGACGGGCAAAGCGTCGAGCACTTGAGCTAATTCTTCAGTAAAACCTAGACTTAACATGCGATCTGCTTCATCGAGCACTAAGGCGCTAACGCGGTTAAGTTTGATGGCATTACTGGACAATAAATCTAACAAGCGACCCGGCGTTGCGACGAGGACATCTGCGCCAGAAGCTAGGCTCTGCATTTGCGCATTAACCGACACACCGCCAAACGCAGCGACAATTTTCAGCTTGCCATTGAGATGCGAGGCATAGGATAAAAAGCTGTCAGCGACTTGCTGGGCTAATTCACGGGTCGGCACTAAGACCAAACAGCGAATGTAAGCGCCGCTCTTATTGTCTGTTTTTGCGTCAACAAGTTGTTGCAACAGCGGCACGGCAAAGGCGGCCGTTTTACCCGAGCCCGTATTCGCGCCAGCTAACACATCACGCCCCGCAAGCACAGCAGGAATCGTCGCCGCCTGCACTGGTGTAGGCGAAACATACGCTAATTCGGTTAATCGATTTAGCAAGGGTGCAATAATGCCAAGTTGGGCAAAGCTTGCCGCAGAGAAAGAAGCCTGAGTCATAGAAAGTTTAACTGCCCACCAATATCTTAATAGGCGGCTATTCTAGCCTAAATATCGAGTCAGTGCTTGGCAGTTTCCAGCGTTAATAATTGCTGTTTCATCGCCAGCCCATAGGCGTACCCCGTTAACTGGCCATTTTTGCCTATGACTCTATGACAAGGCACGATAATCGCAATGGGATTGGCGCCATTGGCCGCGCCCACGGCGCGCACCGCCTTAGGCCGACCAATGTGCGCGGCAATCTGCCCATAACTGCAACGCTGACCATAATCTACATTAAGCAAGGCTTGCCATACGTCGCGCTGAAATTCAGTGCCTTTAGGGGCGAGCTTTACATTAAATGCTATCAGTTCGCCTGCAAAATAACCCGCGAGCTGCGCCTGAGTTTCACGAATATGCGCCTTAGCGTGATTGAGTGCATCCTCACTCACCTTAGCAAGCGCAATCTCAGTGCGAACCGAGCCGACAACCGTTAAATGACTCAATCCATAGGCATTGGCATTTAACTGCAATATTCCAACAGGACTCACAAACGTATCCATGGCGCAGGGCTGATACGCTGCAATACTCGGCGCTTGGCTCAATTGACGAATTGCATGTTTCATAATCTGTCTCTTTATTTGGTCTTAATTTGGTTGTTAATTGAGTCGTTACATTGGCTCTTAACTTAACGGCTAACTCATCATTCTAAACTGGCCGTTCAATGTGAGGCGGCTTAAACGATACTCGCAACCATTGAGACTAAAGCGCTCGCCATAGGCTTCAACCAATTGATTAAGTAGCTTAGTCGCCTGCACTACCGTCACTTGCTGGCCTAAAATCCCGCGGCAGAACGCTTCAAATAAGCTGCCTGCACCAGGAATGCGTAATCCCGAAAACGGGGTTAATCCTAAATTTGGTAGCGCACTTAAGCCTTGTTCAATCTGGCGCATATCCGCATCGAGATCTAACATGCGGCGCACTTCAGTGACCAGCAATTGCAGCAGATCAACAGGAGAGTCTTCAATCAACATTATCGCGATTTTGAAGCGATTTAGCTTAGGCTCATGGCTAATGTGCACTGTGCCGAGCATCTTACTTAGGGCAAAACAGCGACCATATTCGAGTGTAATGGCCGAATCAAAATAACGCACATTTTGCTCTTTTGGTGCCACGGCAGGACACACAGTTCGGCAATAAATGCCCGTCGTTAACACGCCCACAAAAAACTTACCGTCAAAGCGCGGATCGCGGCTCATCCTCGCTTCACGGCAAATAGACGCAGAAAGTTGCCCGGAACGGGACTACAGCGAATGCACCGAATCGATTTCATCTCGCTTATTTGCCCTCTCTGACGCTCTAACTGCACTCATTTATCATCACGCCCGACAATATTGGCTCACTCTTTATTCCTTGTTCATTACTTTACGTAAAACTAGCATGTAGCACTAGCGGAAAACGGAACTCAATCATTTCAATGCTTTTAGGGCATGAAATCTTATATGCTATACGCGACTATTTTTTATCTCACCATAGAGTTAATGCATGTTTAAACGATTTGAATCCTGGGTTGAAGCCCTACCCGATGATGAACCCACTAAGCCACCCACAGGGGTCTATGCTTTTTGTCGCCACTACACTAAAGGCTACGAACGGCCATTAATCTTAATGTCTGTGCTGACCGCTATGCTGGCCATGCTTGAAGTATCACTGTTCGGATTTATGGGGCAATTAGTGGATTGGCTGGTGAACAAAAATCCCGAAACCTTATTCCGAGACGAAGGCACGACCTTAATGCTGATGGGGGGTATGGTACTGATTGTAATGCCAATTTTGACATTACTGCATTCGCTTATCATGCATCAAACCTTGCTCGGCAATTATCCTATGTCAATTCGTTGGCTCGCCCACCGTTATTTGCTAAAACAAAGTGTATCGTTTTATCAAGATGATTTTGCTGGCCGCATTGCCACGAAAGTGATGCAAACCTCCTTAGCTGTGCGCGAAACGGTGATGAAATTACTCGATGTATTAGTCTACATTTTAGTGTATTTCACCTCTATGCTGGTGATGATCGCCAGCGCTGATCTGCGCTTAGTCATACCTATGCTCGTCTGGCTTGCACTGTATGTTGGGCTGCAATGGTACTTTGTGCCTAAGCTAAAAACGGTTTCCACCGAGCAGGCCGACGCACGATCAACCATGACAGGCCGTATCGTCGACAGCTATACCAATATCACCACAGTGAAACTATTCGCCCACACACAAATAGAAGCCGAATACGCCAAATCCAGTATGCGGATATTTTTAGACACGGTTTATCGCCAGATGCGCTTAGTGACCGGGATTAGCGTTAGCGTGCAAATCATCAACTATATACTCGCCTTCAGCATTGCCGCGGTAGCGATTGCTCTATGGACTGACAGCGCGATTACTATCGGAGCCATCGCCATTGCGGTCAGTTTAGCACTGCGCTTAAATGGCATGTCACAGTGGATCATGTGGGAAATCAGTTCGTTATTCGAAAATATCGGCACGGTTACCGATGGCATGAATACCTTATCGAAAACAACGATCATCCAAGATGAGCCAAACGCCAAGGCGCTAGTCGTCAATCATGGCAAGATTGATTTCAACCAAGTGTGTTTCCATTACGGTGAGCAGACTGGCGTGATTGACGATTTGAATCTGAATATTAAAGCAGGTGAAAAAGTGGGCTTAGTGGGGCGTTCTGGCGCGGGTAAATCGACCCTAGTGAATCTACTAATGCGATTCTACGATGTTGAAAAAGGTCAGATTAATATTGACGATCAAGACATTAAGACGGTCATGCAAGATTCACTGCGTTCGCAAATTGGCATGGTGACCCAAGATACCTCACTGTTGCACCGCACCATTCGCGAGAATATTCTTTACGGTAATCCCAGTGCCAGTGAAGAGCAACTTGAAAGCGCGATTAAGCAAGCTCAAGCCTATGACTTTATAAAAGAACTCAGTGATCCTAACGGTAACCATGGCCTAGATGCCCAAGTGGGTGAACGTGGCGTAAAGCTCTCTGGTGGCCAAAGACAGCGTATCGCCATCGCGCGGGTTTTATTAAAAAACGCACCCATTTTACTGCTTGATGAAGCCACCTCTGCGCTAGATTCCGAAGTCGAAGCGGCCATTCAACAAAGTTTATATGAATTAATGCAAGGCAAAACCGTGATCGCGATTGCCCATAGACTTTCGACGATTGCCGCGATGGACAGGTTAATTGTATTAGATCAAGGCCGAGTCGTTGAGCAAGGCACCCACCATGAACTCATCGCCGCAGGCGGTATTTATGCTCAATTATGGGCCCATCAAACCGGTGGATTCTTAGGCGTAGACTAAGCCAAAGATAAGATGACGAAAGGCGACACTCAGCAGTGAGTGTCGCCTTTTTTATCTCAAATATACACACGCCTTAATCTTGCCCTCCTCCCGCAAGCTGCACTCTTACACTCGCCCTCATATTCACCGCAGCAATCCACGATTCATCTATTACAATCGCGGCGGTGAGAACGGATCACTGTAAACCTCACTCGTTAAACTATTGTAAATAAAGGATAAATCTCACTTGAACAGAATGACTTCACCAGACTAAGTCAGTCTCTCGAGCATGATGTATCTTAATGTGGATGGTTTGAATTTGTGATTTGAATTGGTGGGTAAATTTGACGAACAACTCGGGGCGTATGACTCGTCAATCAATCGGGGGGTATCAATTTAACACTCAAAATTCAGACACAAAAAAACCACCTTAAGGTGGTTTTTTGTTTTTAATCAACGTTTCGATAAACCTTGATTAAAATTGGTATCCCCTAGGGGATTCGAACCCCTGTTACCGCCGTGAAAGGGCGGTGTCCTAGGCCTCTAGACGAAGGGGACCCGGACTTATGATTTAACTCGTAACCGAGCTTTGTAATACATTCACTTCAGTAGGCTAGGAAGCAAATGCTTTGTTCTTACCAAACAACACGTTAGTTATTTGCTAGGAACCTCTATTGATTAGATAGAG
>JBOFUF010000439.1:0-7396 GCA_051652445.1 Shewanella sp. | reverse complement strand
GCTTCATCGCCACTACGGGTTCCATGTCCTTGATATAGGTTTTTAGCTTGGCATTGTGGGGCGCGATATTACTCACCACATAGAGTTTTTTCCCGAGTGCATGGGCTTCTTCAATCCCAGTGGCAAGGTTTTCCATTTTGAAGTCATTGTTACGTACCCTTAGACTATATCTTGGCTGACCGGCATACACAGCATCTGCGCCATAGGCAAAGGCGTAGCGCATGTTCTTTAAGGTTCCAGCTGGAGACAGCAACTCAGGTTTAAACATAATCACTCTCAAATTGGTGTATCAATGACGCAGTGTGCGGGGCAATATTTTACACAATGATGTTAGGCTGATGCAAATTGCGTTCGTTAACTTTAGCGGTACTTCACATTTTACGAATATAACGAATTTGATTCAGATGATTCAGATCGACTGGAGCGGAATATTTCAACTTAAGTGATGATTGAGGTAAATGATTAAGTCAGTTTAGTAAGGCAAATTATAGCATAATCATACAAATTATTAACTTTTGTTGCTTTTTTCTACGCATTAAATGATAGCCAGCTGATATACTGCACCTATTCAATGTTTATGTTTACAGATTGATGGGAGTTAAGATGTCTACTGAACATCTACTGTTAGTCAGTTTATTAAAAAAACTAAAAGATGATGCCTTAGTGCTACCGACCTTGCCAGAAGTGGCGATGCGGGTACAAGAAGTGGTCGGACGCGCCGATGCGAGCCTTAAACAAGTGGCTGAAGTCATTGGTCAAGATGCCGCGATTTCTGCCCGAATCATTAAGGTGGCTAACAGCGCCTTATACAGCCGCGGCGTACCAGCTGAAAGTATTAACAGTGCGGTTTCTCGTATTGGTTTAATCCAGATTAAAAGTATCGCGACGTCAGTGGCGATGGAACAGTTGTTTATTTCTACCAATGAAATGGTATGGGAAGTGATGGACGAAGTGTGGCGCACCTCCATCGATGTGACCGCAGCGTCTTGTGCCATGTTACAGATGTATAATAAGCGCCATTCAAGCAGTCGGTTAAATTTCGATACCTTAACCTTAGCTGGACTCGTGCATAATATTGGCGCGTTACCTGTGCTGACCGAAGCAGAAGCGCATCCACATCTATTTACGAGCATTGATCAATTACGCGTGCTTGTACGCAAAATGCAAGGGCCATTAGGCCGTGCAGTGTTAAAAAGTTGGGATTTTTCTACCGAAGTGATGGAAGTGGTTGAGCGTTGGGCTGATTTACCTTATCTGCCCGATCACGTCACCTATCTCGACTTTATCCGCGCTGCGGCCTTTTATACCGGTGAATTACGCGCGGGCACAGAACTAGAGCAACGTCTTGGTGTGTTTGTCGCCCGTGGTTTACCTGTGACAACTGATGATTTGGCCAGCGATGAGTTTATGGATAAATTCCATTCAATTAAAGAAAGTTACCAATAATCGTTAGTCCTAAATGGAATTCAAATGGCACTGATATCTTTTATGGTGTCATCTTAGAAAAAACTTACGTGGTATGGCAGAGGCCAAGGTATGTTCGTAATCGGGTTAGTTGTCGTTTCTCTCGCTTTATTGATATTTTCATTCTATATCCTGCAGTCAAAATACAGATCCTTACGGTCGCAGCAAAAATTTTTAGCACAGCTTTGTGCCCAGCTAGAGCAGCAAAAGGTTGAACGCCAAGCTTTAGACATTGGCATCGTCCCCCAAGTGTTTGCTCCTCTTTACCATACTTTAAATGAATTATTAAAGGCGTTACCGGCAAGTACGGGTAAGGACAAGCTAACAGGGCTGGTTAATCGTGTTGGCCTGAAACGTACGCTTACCAGTATGATGCCGTTGACTCAGGGAACATTGGTGTTAATTGATATTTATCGATTTCGCTATGTGAATGATCTCTTTGGTTTTGTGTTCGGCGATCTCCTACTAACGCAATTTGCGGAACGCTTAAAGACGTTAAGTTTATCCCCGAGATTAATCGCCCGGCTCAATGGTGATGAATTTTGTTTGTATTACCAGCAAGCGCTGACTGAGGAGCAAGTCGTCCACTTAAGAGGACGGTTGCAAGTGCCTTTTACCATTAAGAACACACCTGTCAGCGTTAAGCTTCAAATCGGTTGTCTGCATTTACCAGAGCACCACGCCGACACGAGCCAGATGCTACGTCGAGTCGATTTGGCGTTGAAAAAAGCCCGTCTTTCTCGTAGCGCGATTGCTTACTATGCCCAAAATGATGATATTCGTCAGTTAAGGGAACTGAAAATTATTGATAGTTTGCCTAAAGGTTTGCAACGTAATCAAGTCTATATGGTGTATCAAGCTAAACAGGATATTGTAACGGGTCGATGTTTTCAGGTTGAAGCCTTGATGCGTTGGGATGATGACGAACTCGGCATTATTTCTCCAGGAGAATTTATTCCTTTAGCCGAATATGCTGGCATGATTGATTTAGTCAGCCAATGGGCACTCGATCAGGTTTTAGCACAGCAGGCAAAATGGCGCGCGGCAGGGATACAATTGTGTGTTGCAGTTAACCTCTCGACACGGGACCTTGATAGTGACACTCTGCCCCAAGAAATTGCTGCAAGATTAGCCTATTACCAGCTCCCAGCCGAATCCTTGATGATCGAAATTACTGAAAGCACTTTAATGGCGGATTTAACTAAGACGGTCGAGACGTTAGGAAAGATACGTGCCTTAGGGGTTAAGCTCGCGATTGATGATTTTGGTACGGGTCATTCTTCCTTAGCTTATTTAAAGCATTTACCCGTCAATGAAGTCAAAATCGATAAAGCTTTTTTAACGGATCTGGAGCAGGATAAACCGTCGGAATACATCCTTGAAGCCAGTATTAATATCGCCAAAAAACTCGGTTATGAGGTAACGGTTGAAGGAATTGAAACACTTGAGATTAGAGATAGGTTAGTGGCTATGGGGGTTGATACTATACAAGGTATGTATTACGCCAAACCCATGAGTGCCGCCGAACTCGAAATGAACTGGGTCCAACTCCATAATACAATCTAAACCTTGTGCTCATTAAATTAAGCGCTCGTTAAATCAGATGCTCGTTAAATCAGATGCTCGTTAAATCAGATGCTCGTTAAATCAAAAGTATTAAGGCTTGCAGCCGAGCCTTAATGCTGTCCAGTCACCTGAGTGAGTTTTGTTGCCTTTGCTTATGCCGAAATAATGCCGAAATAAGCTCAGGAAATCGCCTGTGTACTTGTATGTAAGAATATTAGTGCTGTTCGCTTGATGTGAAACCAAGACTTAAGACGGCGATTAAATCTGCCGGCATAGGCGCTAATTGACGGGCTTGATTCATACACACCATTTCAATGGTTGCAGTGACAGCAGGCTTTTTACCCTGCGGGCGCCATATTTCCTGTCGCCACACAGTGCGATATTTACTCTCAAAGTAAAATGTAGTCCGTACATCGATAATATCGGCAAATTCCACCCCTTCATGGCAGAGCATATCAGTACGATACACAGCAAACCCCAGTTGGTTTTGTTGCCATAATGCACTTAAACGCTCAGCCCCTATGACATGCTCACGGGCGCGCTCGAAGTATTTTAAAAAATTAGGGTGATAAACCACGCCAGAAAAATCCGTATCCTCATAATAGATTTGCACAGGGAAAGAAAACGTCGGGCTAAATTGTGGCATGGTATTACGGCTATTTAAAATGGTTTATTGCTCTATAGTTTAGCGGGTTATGACGATAAACAATACCTATCATGCCCAGATAAAAAAGCGTTGTTAACTATATTCATCAGGCAAATGGAGACATTATCACTGCCAAAGATGGTGGTGATGCCCTTGAAATGCTGATGGAGTTTGAACGTCTGGCTAACCAAGTTCATGCCTCTATCTCTGACTTTGTGAGGCCATCATTACCGATGTTGAGATGCCTCGCATGGATGGCATGCACTTGGTTAAACGCCTAAGAGAATCTAAGGCGTACCGACAAATGCCAATTGTGATGTTTTCTTCGCTAATGAGTGAAGGCAACCGCACAAAGGCAATAGCATTAGGCGCTAATGACACGATTACTAAGCCATAAATTGGTCGTGTGGCCGGCATGGTGGATAAGTATGTGTTTGAATAGTAATAGTATTTTATTAATAAATGAGTTTAGAGTATCCGCTGCCAATGTATTCATTGATTCTTTAATGGCAAACGATATACAGTAAAAAGCCACATTCACTGAAGCGAATATGGCTTTTTTGTCGCGTAAACTTGGCTAACTAGCGGATAATCATCTGATCACGCTCTGGGCCAACAGACACCATGCTAACGCGCACACCCATTAGGGCTTCAATACGTTCAACATACTGCTGTGCGCCTACTGGCAGGCTCTCAAAAGTACGACAACCAGTAATATCTTCGTTCCAGCTTGTCATTTGCTCATACACTGGGCTCAACGCCGCAGTTTGTGGCCAAATTGGGTTTTCAGTGTGCTCACCTTCATAGGCAACACAGATTTTCAGATCTTTCATACCAGAAAGACAATCAATCTTAGTCAGGGCAATTTCGGTTGCTGCTTGCAGCTCAACCCCATTACGGGTAGCAACCGCATCGAAGTAACCCATGTCACGTGGACGACCTGTGGTAGCACCAAACTCATTCGCGCTTTCACGGAAAGCATCTTGCTCTTCCATCGCAGTCACTAAAGTGCCTGTACCCACTGATGAGCTAAAAGCTTTTGCTACTGCAATCACGCGCTCAGGGCGTAGAGCCGGTAAACCGCTGCCGATACCTGCGTAAGCTGCAGTCACGTTTGAAGACGTAGTATAAGGATATTCGCCATAAACTAAGTCGCGACCCGCGCCTAACTGCGCTTCAAACAATAAACGTGCATCTTGCTTTTGTAATGCCTTTAATGGCTCTGTCACGTTACAAATAAACGGACGCCAAGGTGCCGTCACGTCTAATAACCATGCGGTCATTTCAGCGGCGGTTTGAGTAAAATCGCAGCTTGGATAAAGTGCCTTTAACTGCGGCATTTTCCAGTCGAGCATAAATTGAATTCGTTCTTGCAGCACTTCAGGTTGGTTTAACCAGCCGACTAAAATGCCTTTTTTCATCACGCGATCACCGTAAGCAGGTGCAATCCCTTGACGGGTTGAACCATAGGCTAAATCGCCAAGGCGTTGCTCTTCTAAGGTATCTTCTAATGCATGTAAAGGTAAACACAGGGTAGCGCGGTCAGAAATGCAGAGTTTGACTTCAATGCCTGCCGCTTGCACTTCAGCAATTTCTACACTGAGTTTTTCAGGGCTGATCACCATGCCAGGGCCTAATACGGCAATGCAATTAGGATTAAAAATGCCACTGGGTAATTGGTGTAATTTAAAAGTGCCATAGTCATTGACTACGGTATGGCCTGCGTTGTTGCCGCCTTGAAAACGGATACTGGCAGCAGCATCTGCGGCTAAATAATCTACGATGCGGCCTTTGCCTTCATCACCCCAATTTGCACCCACAACCACGATCGACGGCATAACAACCTCTCCACATTGATTAAGCGTTTATGCTAGACCTGTCATTTGAATAAGAGAAATTAATTATGGTTATCATCCCAATAAGGATTTCATATATAATTGATTGCAATTAACGCGAATACTCTGCAATAAGGTGTTGTTATGCTCGATATCCATTGGTTAAAAACGTTTGTGACGTTGGCTGAATACAAGCATTTTGGAAAAGCCGCCATTGCGTTGCATATGACACAGCCTAATGTAAGCCTACATATTAAGCAGTTAGAGCAAAGTACTCGAGTAAAGCTCATCGATCGTAACCCTTTTCGATTGACGCAGGCTGGCTTTCGCCTATTGGAGACGAGCCAAAAGACGTTAATGGAGTTACAAATTTGCCAGGCTGATCTCAATGCCATTAATGAGCTTGGCCAAGGCACCTTGACTATTGCTGCCAGCGATATTATCTCTCGGCTACTGTTAATCCAGCCATTTCAGCTCTTTAAGGCTGAGTTTCCGGGCATCGACTTTTCACTGCTCAACACGACCTCGTCCCAAGCCTCTGAAATAGTAAAAAATGCCGAGGCTGACTTAGGGTTTGTGATTGCGCAGAAGGAAAGTCAGCCATTGCATTTCACTGAGTTACAGCAGATTAAATGGTGTGCAATTGGCGATCATTTACAGCAATGGCAGCAAGAAAAATCGTCAATTGATACGCCCTTAGCTGAGCAACCGACTTTAATTCTATTAGGGCATGATACGCGAACTCGTGAATTGTTAGATCCCGCATTACCGTCGCTGAACTTATCGAATTACAGGATCATGGAAGTCGGCAGTGTTGACGCGCAAATTGATTGGGCTGAAGCGGGATTTGGTGTGGCGATAGTACCGGAATTTTCGGTTTACACTAAGGCAAATCTCACCACTAAAGTTACCCCTCTACCGCAATTCCCTACTACGAGTTTAGGTTATATTGTGCGTCAAAATCAGATCCTGTCTAAGGCGATTAAGCAGCTACTTTATTGGGTAAATCAAGAGATTATACGTTCACAGCGATAGGTGATTAATCCGCTATTGAGCATAATTTTTCATACTAACCTGTGGCTTTTCGTTGCAGTACACTTGCTGGGGTAAACTGACTAAGGCTTGTGCCTGTGGGTTTTTCTTCGAAAAAGCCGGCTAAATTACGGCAAAAATAACCTGAAACCTCAACGCACTCTTTTCACTTATTATCTGAATTCTGGCTATCCTAATCATGTCACCAACAGGCACCATTATTTGAATATTATTCTGCACGACGAAGCCGAATATCCAAGCCGCATTTATGCAGCCAATCAAGCATAAATGGCTGAGTGTCGAATTTCGGAGTTGAAGTCGGGTTACTTACATTGGCAGGTGCGGGTTATGCTGTTCATTTACAGTAAAAACGCCTCATCTATAGGATGAAATTGAGACGCTGCATCCCTTAAGGATTTTGCCGTCAGGGTAGGGACGCCATACACTTGAGTTTCAATCCCATACTTTTGATGTATTTTTTGCAGCAATAAATCGAAATCACCATCACCAGACAATAAGATGACAGTATCCACTTCACTCGCCGCTTCCATAATATCTATGGTGATCCCCACGTCCCAATCGCCCTTGGCCGAACCATCGCTGCGCTGAATAAACGGTTTTAACTTCACCTCAAAACCTATGTGCTTTAGTGCGTCTTGGAATTTCAATTGCCCATCGTCGCCCTTATGGATGGCATAAGCCACGGCCAACGCTATATCACCTTCATAACCTAAGTGCTGCCACAGTTTACGATAATTAAATTGGCGACCATAGGCTTCGCGGCAGGTGTAATAGATGTTTTGTACATCGACAAATAAAGCGATTTTTTTCAAGATGATATCCAGCCGAGGGG
>JBOFUF010000438.1:0-6355 GCA_051652445.1 Shewanella sp. | reverse complement strand
CTGGTGGTTCGCGAACGGCAGTGACAACCTTTTCATTAAGATGGTCGCTCTGAGCGTTAATCCGCTAGGCTTTCAGCCATAAAATATTCATTCACGCTCAACAATTTAAAATGCCATGGTTAATCGCCATGGCATTTTTTGTTTGTGCCAGATGTGCCAGATAGAACAAAAGCAAGTGCATCATCAGCAACACACTTGATTCATAAAAAGCGAACCCTTGCGGGTTCGCGAGTGAGTGGCTAACGCTGAATATGGCGCTGAATATGGCGCTTAATATGGCGCTTAATATGACGGCGGAAGGGGCGATTAGGCTTTCATAGCTTTTTCGCCGCGGGAGAGACCTACCACGCCAGAGCGGGAGACTTCGACCAATTTGGTCACTTCACTAAGGGCATGGATAAACGCATCGAGTTTGTCTGAGGTACCGACCATTTGGATGGTGCACAAATTGGCCGTCACATCGACAATTTGGCCGCGGAAAATATCCGCCATCCGTTTTACTTCTTCCCTAAATTCGCCTTGGGCACGGACTTTGATAAGCGCGAGCTCGCGTTCTATATAAGCAGACTCGGTGATATTGGAGACTTTTAGCACATCAATGAGTTTATGTAGCTGCTTTTCTATTTGCTCTAACACGGTTTCGTCAGCAACGACGGTGATGTTAAGCCGCGACAGGGTGATATCGTCTGTTGGCGCCACGGTTAAACTTTCAATGTTATAACCGCGCTGTGAAAATAAGCCGACCACGCGAGACAGCGCGCCGGATTGGTTTTCTAATAATACCGATATAATTCGACGCATTAGCATTTCTCCGTCTTGGTCAACCACATTTCATTCATCGCACCGCCGCGGATAAGCATAGGGTACACGTGCTCAGTTTCATCCACCATGATGTCGATAAACACCAATCTGTCTTTCATCGCCAACGCTTGCGCCATTTTCTCTTCAAGTTCGGCAGGATCGCTAATCGTCATGCCCACATGGCCATAGGCCTCGGCAATTTTGGCAAAGTTGGGCACAGAATCCATATAAGAATGTGAGTGACGGCCAGAGTAAATCATGTCCTGCCACTGTTTTACCATGCCAAGGAAGCGATTGTTTAAGTTGATGATTTTTACCGGCGTATCATATTGCAGCGCGGTTGATAGCTCTTGAATGTTCATCTGGATGGAACCATCACCGGTGACACACACTACGGTGGCATCAGGCATGGCCATTTTCACCCCCATTGCGGCGGGTAGGCCAAACCCCATAGTGCCCAGCCCGCCTGAGTTGATCCAGCGGCGCGGCTTATCGAACGGATAGTACAAGGCGGCAAACATTTGGTGCTGGCCCACGTCTGATGCGACATAGGCATCGCCGTGGGTCAGCTTATACAAGGTTTCAATCACTTGTTGCGGCTTGATGCGGCCACTGTGTTTGTCATAGGCCAGACAATCACGGCTGCGCCATTGTTCAATCTCATACCACCAAGTGGCAATCGCATCGCTGTCGTTGTGTTCGTTCGACTCATCTAACAGTGCCAACATGTTGTCTAAAATACTGTCGGCCGAACCCACGATAGGAATATCCACGTGGATGGTTTTTGAGATAGACGAGGGATCGATGTCGATGTGCAAAATGGTGGCGTTCGGACAGTATTTTTCCACATTATTGGTGGTTCTATCGTCGAAACGCACACCAATACCGAAAATCAAATCACAGTGATGCATGGTCATGTTGGCTTCGTAACGGCCGTGCATCCCTAGCATGCCTAAACTGTTTTTGTGGGTGCTAGGAAAAGCGCCCAGTCCCATGAGCGTGCTGACCACGGGAATATTAAGTCGCTCAGCGATGTGCAAAATTTGCTTATCACAACCTGAAATGATGGCGCCGCCGCCCACATAGAGTACCGGCTTTTTCGCCGCTAACAGTGCCTGTAGTCCACGGCGGATCTGGCCTTTATGGCCAGCCGTTGTTGGGTTGTAGGAGCGCATTTTTACGCTTTGCGGATAAATATATTCATGCAGCAGCGCTGGGTTTAAGCAATCTTTTGGCAGATCAACGACCACAGGGCCCGGGCGACCCGTTGCCGCAATATAAAAGGCTTTTTTAATAATTTCAGGAATTTGAGCGGGATCTTTAACTAAAAAGCTGTGTTTGACTACCGGACGCGAGATGCCAATCATATCGCATTCTTGAAAGGCGTCATTGCCGATAAGGTTACTCGGGACTTGCCCCGATAACACCACTAAGGGGATAGAATCCATGTAGGCGGTGGCAATACCGGTAATCGCATTGGTGGCACCGGGTCCTGAGGTGACTAATACTACGCCAACTTTACCTGTGGCACGGGCATAGCCATCGGCCATGTGTACGGCGGCTTGTTCGTGGCGAACCAGTATGTGTTCAATACCAGGAATAACGTGCAGGGCATCGTAGATATCTAAAACTGAACCGCCAGGATAGCCAAAAATGTGCTTTACGCCTTCATCAATCAAAGAACGTACTATCATGCTAGCGCCGGATAACATCTCCATGTGGAACTCCTATTGAATAGTACCGTTACGGTAAACAGTATTGTGTTACAGCGACGGTAATCGCTCTAAAAATTAAGCCTGAAGGGTAATTCAGACTCCGAAATGCTGAACTGTCTTCGTCAAAAACAAGTGACTCATCCTTAGGATGCAGCAACTGTTGCAATGAACAGATTTTCATCATATTCAAAAAAATCAACATTTCAAGGCTTTTAGGTAAAAAATAACTAAATTGAAACAATTTCACCTTTAAATAAATCCAGAATAGGGCGGGAGTAGCCGTGCTGCTTAGAAGGGGTTGCGTTATTAACTCATAAGTTTCAGTGTTTTAGGGTATAAAAAATGAAAATAGCACGATAAATTCCTTTTTTTATGTAGCAGGCGAGATAAGTGCAAGCGTAACGCGTTACGATTTGCCTTTACCTATTGGTAACATCGGTGTGAAAACTGAGGGCCAAGGTCGACAGCACCGGTAAGCATTTGGGGGCAAAATGGCTTAACTTTATATAGGGTTGCGTTGTTTGAACTTAGCCCGCTAGGCTTGTAAATAGCACTTTTTTCCTAAAGTGCGTTACTATACATTAACATCAACCCGCAGAATCCTGCATCTTCAGGTTGTTTGTGTCTATGGAGGTTGCCCAGTGAAGTTCCCTAGTTTGATTTCGTTTATGCCGGGATTGGCGCAATTATTACAATATGAAAAGCAATGGCTTAGGGATGATGTGCGCGCAGGCTTATCCGTTGCCGCTGTGGCATTACCCGTCGCGATTGCTTATGCCCAGCTTACCGGCGTGAATGCTGCGGTGGGGTTATATTCCTGCGTTTTGCCAATGTTGGTATACGCGCTATTTGGTACGTCAAAGCAATTAATCGTGGGTCCAGATGCGGCGACCTGCGCCGTGCTCGCTGCCGTGGTCACGCCCCTTGCTGCGGGTGATACCATGAAGCACTGGCAGTTAGTGATGACGATGACGGCCATGACGGGTTTTTGGTGCTTGATTGCCAGTCGTTTTAGGTTGGGTGTGCACGCTGACTTTCTCTCAAAGCCGATTTTGATGGGATTGCTTAACGGGGTTGCGATCACCATTATCGTTGGGCAATTCTCTAAAATATTTGGTTTTACCTTCGACGAGCGCTATTTAATTGAGCGCCTCAGCGGTACGCCGTCTTACTTATCCAAAACCCATTGGCCAACATTAACGATGGGGTTGGTGACGCTAGCGACTTATGCCGTAGTGAAACGGTTTCGCCCTCAATGGCCTGCTTCTATGTGCGCCATGGCGATGGCGGCTTTCCTCGTTTGGATATTTAATCTGACAAGCTTTGACATTAGCGTTGTTGGCGAAGTGGCCTCGGGATTACCTTCATTTCAAGCGCCTGTATTTAATTTAGGTATCGCCCGTGAGCTTGTGGTACCGGCGCTTAACTTAGCCATGGTGAGCTTTGTGAGCATGATGCTGACGGCTCGAAGCTTTGCGGAAAAAAATGGTTACGATATAGATGCCGATAAAGAGTTTAGAGCGTTAGGCATAGCGAATATCGCGTCTGCCCTATCTCAAGGTTTTGCGGTGAGCGGCGCCGATTCTCGCACTGCGGTTAATGATGCCAATGGGGGTAAAAGCCAGTTAGTGTCTATCATTGCGGCGGTATTGATTGGTGCTGTGGCATTATTTTTTACCGCACCTTTGAAGTTCATCCCCAGTGCGGCCTTAGGTGTGGTGCTGGTGATTGCCTCTCTTTCGCTTATTGATTTAAAGTCACTGTGGAATCTGCGCGTGCGGGATAGGTCTGCTTTTCTACTGGCCAGTATCACCTTGTTCTCTGTGTTGTTTATTGGGGTGATTCCGGGGATTACTTTGGCCGTGTTACTGGGGTTGTTTCAGTTTCTTGCGACTGTGATGCGCCCCACGGATCAAGTGCTTGGCTTAGATCATAAGGGTGTTATCCGCAGTGTCGATAACTCGGGAAAAGCGAAATCAGTGGCAGGCGTATTTATATACCGCTTTAATTCGCCGCTAACTTACTTCAATGCGACGTATTTTAAGCGCTGTTTGCTGGAGAAGTTTACTCGGGAATCTGAGCCGGTTGATTGCATTATTATTGATGCAGTGCCTTGTTTTACTCATTTGGATTTAAGCGTGATGGCCATGTTGGCAGATTTACATCAACTGCTTAAAAAACGTGGGGTTCGTTTAGTGCTTGCAGGGCGAAAACGGCAGATGCTGAGTTGGTTTGAGCAAGCAGGTATGCAGGCGGGTGAGGGCGGTATTTTGATCCGACCCGATTTGTATCTCGCTCTTAAAATGAATCAAAGCTATAAACAAGCCTTAGCGGAAGGACAGGTGCCAGTGATCCAAAAAGTGCCCGATGACTCGGTATTGTTGCACAGTCACTTGTAGTTAGCGGTGTTGCTTAGTCTTTGATAATGCAATCTAGGGGAATAAAACTGTGAAAAACATAATAACCCATAGGGCCAAACATCAGGCTGAGTAGACACCATAAGTATTTTTTGTGGCTGCTGATATTGACTTTACTTTTGAAGGCTCGAATGGCAAATAGACAATGCAAGACGACCAAGCATCCAAATATAAAAATGATATACATATCCAGATAGTCCAATTCTCTCATCCTTGTGTTTTATCATTGCATCTTGGTGACGCTAAGACCGATGACTGCTTTTGTTGCGATAATTCTTTAGGGGCATGGGGTAAATTAGCCACCGAAGTGATCAATACATTACTGGAATATTTTACCGCTGGCTATAACATAAAACAAAAATAACCTATATATTTTATCGACTTGTAAATTTAATAACACGTAATCTTGAGCATGGCTAGCGTCTTTGAACCCATATTTTGCCGTCACATGCACCCCTAATTTGCCTCAATAATTCACTTAAGGTGAGATGGCCAGTATTGCAGTCGCGCAATCCTGCATCTTCAGCTTGTCTGGCTTTATGTTGCTGATGTATATAAAAAGTAAAAAATGAGGCATGTTATCTGTGTTTATCTTGCTGTGACTCAGGTAGAATTTCGCGCAATTTTGCTACCTGCAACAAGTTTGCAGCTGATTAATTCATGCACTGGAAATGAAGTTCCAGCCAGCAAAGAGGGTGTTATGACTAAATTTGTCGTGTGTGCGTTATATAAATTCGTGTCGTTACCGCATTTTGAATCTATTCGTGGGCCACTGCTCGCGATGATGGAACACGCCGAGATCAAAGGTACGCTGCTGCTCGCAAGCGAAGGGATCAATGGCACTGTCGCCGGCAGTCAAGACGCAATCGAAGCGTTGTTAGTGTGGCTTAACCGTCAAAATGGCCTACATAATATCGTTCATAAGTTGTCATTTGACGATGAAATGCCGTTCTACCGCACTAAAGTCAAGCTGAAAAACGAAATCGTGACTATGGGCGTTGAAGGTATTGACCCACTTAAAGTGGTTGGCACCTATGTGAAGCCTCAAGATTGGAATGCGCTGATTTCTGATCCGGACGTGATTTTAGTCGACACCCGTAACGACTATGAAGTGCAAATCGGCACTTTCAAAAATGCCATTAATCCTGTGACTGAAACCTTCAGAGAATTCCCTGAATATGTGAAGCAGAATCTTGATCCTGCTAAACATAAGAAGGTCGCCATGTTCTGTACTGGCGGTATTCGCTGTGAGAAATCAACTGCTTATTTAAAAGAGCAAGGCTTTGATGAGGTCTATCATCTCGAAGGCGGTATTCTTAAATACCTTGAAGAAGTCAAAGCGGAAGAAAGCCTGTGGGAAGGCGAGTGCTTTGTATTTGATAACCGCGTTGCGGTAAATCATGACTTGAAGAAAGGCCAATA
>JBOFUF010000437.1:0-4674 GCA_051652445.1 Shewanella sp. | reverse complement strand
CACCCCGCCAGCCAAACGTTTAGCGGTGAAAACCTTTGTACGGGAATCGGATCCCGCGACTGTGCGCGAAGCCATTTTGCGGGAAATTCTCCGTGGCGGCCAAGTGTATTACCTGCACAATAATGTTGAAAGTATTGAGAAATGTGCCCAAGGCATTATCGATTTATTGCCTGAAGCGCGAGTCGTTGTTGCCCACGGTCAAATGCGTGAGCGCGATCTAGAACGGGTAATGTCAGACTTTTACCATCAAAGATTCAACGTGTTAGTCTGTACCACTATTATCGAAACTGGTATCGACGTCCCGAGTGCCAACACCATTATTATTGAGCGCGCCGACACCTTTGGTCTGGCACAGTTACATCAATTACGTGGCCGCGTAGGACGCTCGCACCATCAGGCCTATGCTTATTTGATGACTCCGCATCCAAAACGCATGACCCCAGATGCGCGTAAACGTCTAGAAGCCATTGATGCTCTTGAAGATCTCGGTGCGGGCTTTATGCTGGCGACTCAGGATTTAGAGATCCGCGGTGCCGGTGAACTCTTGGGTGATGAACAAAGTGGCCATATTTCGAAAATTGGTTTTAGCTTGTACATGGAAATGCTTGAAGCGGCAGTCAACGCCTTAAAACAAGGCAAAGAACCGTCACTGGCGCAAATGCTCAATCAGCAATGCGAAATTGAACTGCGTATCCCTGCCCTACTTCCTGAAGCCTATGTGAGCGATGTCAACATTCGTTTATCACTCTATAAACGCATTGCGGGTTGCAAGACACTGGCGGCGCTGGATGAGTTAAAAGTTGAATTGATTGACCGTTTTGGCTTATTGCCCGAACCGACGCGTAACTTAATGGAAATGACCCTCTATAAACATGAGGCGACTCGCTTAGGCGCGACTAAAATAGAAGTGCACAGTAAAGGTGGCAGTATCGAATTTAGTGATGATCATGTCATCGATCCTGTGTTTATTATTGGATTACTCCAAAGCCAACCACAAATCTATCGAATGGACGGCCCTAATAAGTTAAAGTTCAGCTTCGCGGCCGAAACCAGTAAAGATAGGCTCGCTTTAGTGAAACTCTTGCTCGAACAATTATCGCAACATCGTCTTGGAGATAAATAGTGTTACGTAAACTCGCGGTCTCTATCGCTACCCTCATTGCGCTATCGCACAGCCAGGTCGTCCAAGCAGAAGCTTGGTTCGAGGTTGAAGTCTATATGTTTGAGCGCCAAAGTCAGTCAACTGAACAATGGCCAGATACGCCGAACAGGAAGGACACTGATAACGCAATTGACTTAATCTCCCCTGCGATTGCACAAGCGATCACACCAATGGCGAGCCACTCGGCACCTTGTACACAGGTATTTGATGCTGATGCCAATAGCCACTGCGCTGAAACCTTAAACGGCACCTCGACGTCAAAGCCTACGCAAGGTGCGCTATACCGTTATCCGTCTGTGATCCCATCACAAATCAGCAGCGCACAAACTCACGCTGCAACGGCCAATGGCCGCCCAGTGTTATTGGCGCGTAGCAAAAGTCAGTTCGCGAGTATTATCAATAGCATATCCAGAGAGCGTGGTACGCGTAGTTTACTGCATATGACGTGGCAGCAACCTATGCGTGGTAAAAGTGGCTCAGTGCCGATTCGATTATTTGCCGGTAAAGACTTTTCGAACACTTATCACTTCGACGGCAGAATAATCGTAAAGCAAGCTCAAACCGAGCCGATGATCAATGCCGATGGCACACCGATGCATGCACCTGCAGTATCACCCGTGTGGGAATTAGATGGCACACTGAATATTTATTTAAGTCACTATTTATATATAGAAACCGCATTGAATTTGCGCAAAGCAAGCAAAAAATTAATGTCGTCCACGCCAAGTGATGCAGCCGAGCCGAGCTCAGCACTCACGGCACCCAAAGTCATGACACCGTTTTTAATGTCTGTGCCTTTGACACAAAACCGCCGAGTGAAGAGTGACGAAATTCATTATTTAGATCACCCCGAAATGGGCATGGTGATCCAAATCCGTAAGATGGCGCAACCCAGTGCGATGCAAAATAGTCAGAATGCCGAACCAATACAGGCTGTTGGCCAATATTGAACAAAGGCACAACCTGCACGATGCTTAAGTTAACGCAGGACTGTTAAGTTAAGCATCGTGCATAAATTAAGATTGCACTATGGAGAAATCGAGGTAAATATCATTAGCCTCGTCTTCTCCCACAGTCACTGTTAGCCCCTCGGTGCAGGGTACGCCCACTTTGCACCAAGTAACTAACTTATTCACCGCAATATCACTGCCTTGGGCTAACACTGCGACACTGCCATCGCGGCAATTCGTAACATATCCTGTCAGCCCCAAGGCTCTGGCCTTGGTCAATATCGCATGACGACAACCGACACCTTGCACTTTACCCGTCAAACTGATCAATACACGCTTCATCTCACGTCCCTTTTGCACACAAGCCTGTTATTAGATTAAGCATAGCCACAATTATCCAAAGGCTAAGTGTTAACCTATGGTTCCATAGCGTAAAAACAACTCAAGTAACGAAAACTCACTTAGCAGCCAAAAGGCTGACAAGATAGGGCTCAAATGAAATTGATAGGCTAAAATGATAGGCTCAACAGTGCTATTTGACTGAAAATGATGATTTTTAGCAAGAGTCCCCAAGCCATTTTCTGGTTGGCAATGTTGAAAGGTAAAGCCGATAAAATAGACTTTAGGTCAGCCTGCTTTGAGGTGCTTGCAGCAAGACGCAAAATGCCGTCGTCGCTTTTATAAGTGTTCACAATGATTATCTGAATTCTGGGTGCATCATCTTGAATATGCAGACCTAGCGTTAAAAATACAAACAAAAAAGGCCATCATTGCTGATGGCCTTTCTCGTGAAATATGGCGGAGGAGTAGGGATTTGAACCCTAGGTGGGCTATAAACCCACGCCGGTTTTCAAGACCGGTGCATTAAACCACTCTGCCACCCCTCCGAACGATGCGCATAATATAAGTAAGTCTGCTCACTGTAAAGCACTAACTCTCAATTATGCGCCAAGTGTTGCTATTACACTCAATCTGCTGAATTTTGCTTCGCGTCGGACATTATTCCAACACGTGCGGGATCTGGCTTAGTGAAATGCTGTGCAAAACCGCCCCACTCTTGTTGACTCTTGAGCACATAGCCTACGACGACTAAAATCCCGCAACATAGAATACCCCAACCGATAGCCACTTCGCCAAGACTGGCCCACATTGCAACTAAGCTTGATGCACCAAAGGCAATGCTGATCTGTAAGAAGTTCTGTAATCCTGCGGCCTTAGCTGCATTCTGACTAAACTGCTGAAGCGCACTGTTAACGACTATCGGATAAATGGCACCATTGGCCGCAGCTAAAATCGAGAACGATATTAACAGTGGGAAAATAGTGCTTGTGGGGAAAACCAGCGTAAACATGATGATTGACATAACACAGACGGCGAAAATCAATAATAAGATATTCAGCGTTTGGTGTGCCCCTATGCGTTTAATCAGTAACTTACTCGCGTAACCACCGACAATAAACATGATGGTTTGTGGAATAAAACTAAGTCCGATTTGAGTCGCCTGATAACCATGCATTTCCATCACAATCGGCCACACAGTTAAGTAGGCAAAGAAAGCTCCTGAACAAGCACCGAAAATCACTACATTACCTAAATAGCGGGTATTTTTCAGAATTTGCCCATAGGATACGACGGCCTGCTCACTGTGTTGATGCTGACTCTTGCCTGGCACAAAGTACAATGTCATCAATATCAGTAAAAAAGCGATAACACACAAAGAGATAAAGATTGCACGCCAGCCTAATTCGTTCAGAATAAAAGCCCCAAGAATAGGTGCTAATGCAGGTGATAATGCGACCAGTGGCATGATGTTACTAAAAATACCTTGGGCTTTATTGGTATCATATTGTTCCACGACAATGGCTTGCCATATCACCCCAGCACTACAGGCACCAATGGCTTGGAAGAAGCGGGCGGTATTAAGCATAAGAATGGAATCACTGTTGGCAATAAATACGCTGGCAATGGCAAATATCACCAGACCCAAGATCAGTGACCATCGTTTGCCTATTTTATTGACTAAGGGACCATAAAGCAGTTGACCTAAAGCAAGACCCGCTAAAAAACAGGTCAGCGACATCGCCACCTGTGACGGTGTACTGTTAAAGGAGCCTTCAATTGCTTTGAAAGCAGGCAAGTACATGTCTGTGGCAATAAAGCCGAGCATGCTCAACATGGCTAAATAGAATAGAAACATAAAGAACTTTATGTTTACAAAGATTTTACTAGATGTTTTCATGAAATTATCTGGTCAGATTGACTAAAACATGCAGTCTAATGACTTGTTAAATTCATTGGAAACGTTTATTTTTGACTTATGGTATCAATTATTTTCACCGGAACGGACATCAAGCTATGCTTTCAGAACAAGCGCTAGAACTCATTGATATTGTCGCTCGTGTCGGTAGTTTCACCGCGGCGGCGAATCGGTTGCATAAAGTGCCCTCAGCCGTCAGCTATGCTATCAAGCAGATAGAAGAAGAACTGGGCGTGATTCTTTTCGAACGGCATCATCGCAGCGTGACCTTAACGCCAGCAGGCGATCATTTTGTAAAGCAAGCC
>JBOFUF010000436.1:0-9592 GCA_051652445.1 Shewanella sp. | reverse complement strand
TAGTGATCGCAGGCCACTTCAGCGCCGAAAAATTGCCTATGTTGTGGATACACCGTGTCTGCGCCGTATTGTTCGCACTCTTAGGCGTAGCAACATTGCTGTTCTAAATAATTAGCCATCTTGAATTAAAAACCAAAAGGCCAGTGATTACTGTCACCGGCCTTTTTTTACAGTAGCTTTAGATGAAACTAAGCCGTAGGCTTAAAACCCAATCTATAACCCTAAAGCTGTTTTAATACGTTGACCGTAATCGACATCAGCTTGAGTAAAATGCGCCACCATACGTTGCTGCACAGCTAAACTGGCTTGACTTAATGAACCCGAAATCGTTGCCACTAGGCGCGCTTTCTCATCTTCACTGAAGATGCGATACAGATTACCCGCTTGAGTGAAATCGTCTTGATTATAACGGCTATAACGCGCCGCTTCGCCTTCTAAACGCAGTGGTGGCTCGGCAAAATTAACCGGCTCAACCAAAGCATTTTCCGTACTGTTTGGACCATAATTTACCGCATCATCCCCACCGGTTTGACTGCCATGGTAAGGGCATTGTGTACCCGCCATCGCACCAGCACGTTGGTGGTGATTTGCCTTAGCGGCATGCGGACAGTTCACTGGCAATTGATTGTAATTTGTACCAATACGGTAACGCTGGGCATCTGCATAGGCAAATAAACGCGCTTGCAGCATCTTATCTGGTGATGCCCCAACACCTGGCACTAAGTTACTCGGTGCCAATGCCACTTGTTCAACTTCGGCAAAGTAGTTTTGTGGCAGACGATTCAGTTCTAACACACCAATCTCAACTAATGGATAGTCGCTATGCGGCCAAACCTTAGTCAAATCAAATGGATTGATATGGTAAGTATTGGCATCTGCCTCTGGCATAATCTGCACATTGACAGTCCAACGGGGGAAGTTGCTATCAGTGATCGCCACCACCATATCGCGCTGCGATGAATCAGGATCAATCCCTTTTAATTTATCGGCCTGTTCATTGGTCAGGTTCACTACGCCCTGCAGGGATTTAAAGTGAAACTTCACCCAAAAACGCTCGCCCTTAGCATTCCATAGCGAGAAAGTGTGTGAACCATAACCGTGCATTTGGCGGTAGTTTGCTGGAATTCCACGATCAGACATCAAAATCGTCACTTGATGCATGGCTTCAGGATTCAATGACCAAAAATCCCACATGGCTTGTGGATCTTTTAAATTTGTTTGGGGATTGCGCTTTTGCGTATGAATAAAATCAGGGAACTTAATGCCATCACGCAAGAAAAAAGTCGGCGTATTGTTACCCACAATATCGTGATTACCACGAGCGGTGTAGAAACGTAAACCAAAGCCACGCGGATCACGCTCTGCATCGGCCGAGCCCATTTCACCGCCCACCGTCGAGAAACGAATAAAGGTTTCTGTTTGCTTGCCAACGCCATTGAAATGATCTGCGATGGTATAATCACTTAAGTCTTTCGTCAGGGTAAATGTACCGTAAACCCCAGTACCTTTGGCATGCACGATACGCTCGGGAATACGCTCACGGTTAAAATGCGCCAGCTTTTCAATCAAATGCCAATCTTGCAATAGCAAAGGACCACGCTCACCTGCCGACAGTGAATTTTGATCGTCGGCCACAGGTGCACCGTTTTGGCTCGTTAAGTACTGACCGGCTAAATATTGTTGACTCATAACTTGCTCCTTAGTCTTGATTGGTGGTTAACCAAGTTTCAATTAAATCGTAAATAGTGGCCATGGCTTGTTTCCTTGGCTGACGACTTATTGTCGATGTAGCTATAGTAGACAAACACCAGCCCAATAAAAATCGATTAAATCAGATTCAGCCAATCTAAAAAATGAATTTAGATTGGTGAGTAATAGTCGAAATTGGCAAGCCCAGTGCTGAGGCGACCATCCCGCAAAAAGGGATAAAGGGTGGAAAAGCAAAGCTGTAGCTTGTAATGGTCAGTAGACTGATGTTGCGAGTCAAATTACCCTGCTATTAACACGGTTGATCAAGCAACCTGAATGTTAAAAGCAAGGCGTTATAGAGTGAATGAGGTTTGCGGCAAAGAGATGCAGCGAAATTAACGTTTAACGACTGCAGCCGTCATACGAGAGATGCAGGATAATTCACCGGCACTATTATAGATAAGGATTTCCCACACAGAGCTGCGCTTACCTAAATGAACCGCTTTAGCCTTAGCGGTCAGTAATCCATTACGGGACGCCCGCAAATGGTTAGCATTGATTTCTTGGCCAACACAGTAATATTGCTCAAAATCCACTGCAAAATTTGCCGCATAACTGGCAACTGTTTCGGCAAGTGCGACATTGGCGCCTCCGTGAACTATACCTAGTGGATTATGTACTTCGGGACAGGCTGGCATAGTTGCGACTAAATAATCATCGCCAATCTCGGTGATGTTAATTCCCAGAGTTTGCATTAAAGTGCCTTTGCCATTCATCCCCTTATCTAATCGGGCACAATCATCTAGGGTAATAGGTCTAAACCAAATGCTCATTATTTTATGCTTTCCATGACGGTTGGGCAGTTAGTCTACCTGATTTTAAGGCCAAGTTGAAAAATGGGTAGCGGTGATCAGATCATGACTATGCGAACAACAATTATTTTATAGACAAAAAAATACCGCTAACTTAGAGCGGTATTTTCAATGACTGCGCATTAAACCCGAAGGTTAATCAATTACTTTTTAGCAGATTCAGCTGCTGGCGCCGCAGACGCTTTCTCAACTGATTTTAATTCAACTTCAAAAATCAAAGTAGAATTTGGAGGGATAGTGCCAGTATCGCGCTCACCGTAGGCTAATTCCGCAGGGATAACAAACTTGTACTTAGCGCCCACAGGCATTAACTGCACGCCTTCAGTCCAACCTGGAATAACCCGATTCAAAGGAAACTTAGCCGCTTCGCCGCGTTTATAAGAACTATCAAACTCAGTGCCATCAAGCAGAGTACCGACATAATCTACTTCAACAGTATCTTCAGCAGCAGGCTTTTCGCCAGTACCAGGGGTCAATACTTCATATTGTAAGCCAGACTCAGTCGTCACTACGCCAGGCTTAGCCTTATTTTCTGTAAGAAACTTTTTAGCCTCTTCGATATTTTTCGCGGACATTGCTGTCGCTTGTTCCTCACGTTTATCGTTTAACTTTTTATCAAGACCTTGAAGAAGGGTTTGCATTTCTTCTTCCGTTAAACTTAATTTGTCATTCAGACCATTAGTGAAACCGGTCACGATCAGAGTACGATCTACGGGCAGGCCTAATTCTTCTTGCTCTTTGATATGACCTGACATGTAACGGCCGATTGAAGCGCCGACACTGTAAGCTTCTTTTTGAGCTTCAGTCGTTAATTCAACATTTGCACCCGTATTAGCAGTTTTTTCTTCTTGATTACAAGCAGATAGACCAATAACAGCCAATGCAACTAACGATAGTTTATAAATCGATTTCATTAAAGCTTCCTCAACATCCTCAAGCGGTTACAATAACCTAAGCGTGACAACTTTATACTAGTTATCTTGGTTATACCAACTAGATTCTTTATGGGTTAACGGTGATTAATGTCACATGCTCAAGTCACGTGCTCAAGTCTAAAGACCGCAACTGAGGAGGCAAGTTCATGAAGAACAATCTACTGCTGGTAATTTGCACAGCGCTTCTAATGGCTTGCCACCCTAAAGCAGATGATATTCGAATTCTCACGACAGAACCCAGCTATAGCGCGAGCCTGTCGAGTAATGGGCAATTCGCTATCGTCGCCACTCAAAGTAGCGGAGTACAATGCTGGGATCTCAGCACTCACAGCCTCAAATATCAGTGGATACATGGTGATGTTGATACTGGCGTTACCAGCACAACGATTTCTCCCAACGGGATATTTGCAGCGTCATTAAGCCGAGATTCCGTTGCTATGTGGAGAATAGCCGACGGTAAGCCTTTGGGCTGGTGGTCCTTACCTTCATCCGGTGAAAGTGTCGCGGTAGCCGACAATGGCACACTACTTATCGGTTTAAATGATGGTTCAGTCATGTCGCTTAATGCCGAAAAATCTGCCTTAATCAAGTTTCTTGGACACAAAGAACGCGTCAATAGTGTTGCCCTCTCTGCAGATGGCAGATTGGCATTAACGGGGTCAAATGATATGCAGGCGATTCTCTGGCAGGCACAAACCGGCCAACCGCTTCATACGTGGACACTCGGTAGCCGTATAACCAAAGTGGCACTCAACGACAGTGGCAGTTTAAGTTTTACCAATGGCAGCACAGATGAAGCCAAAATCTGGGATAACACAAGCGGTAAATTGTTAAGCAAACTCAATATTACCCGCCGTCAAATGAATTTCTCTGCGGTGAGATTTATCAACCAAGACAACCAAATATTAACAGGGACGCCAGCGCGAGAAGTCATACTATGGCAACGGGATTCCGGTAAGCAAATCAAAAAATGGCAGGCTACACTCACTAAAAACAGCCAGAATCGAGGAGCCGTTGTATACTCTGTGGCAATTCGCGATACCAATAAAGTGATGAGTATCAGTAGCCAAGGTTTAGTTGAAACATGGCAAAAATAGAGGTTATCTATGCAAGACGTACAAATACAGATTGAAGATCTAGAAACCAAATTGGCTTTTCAAGAGCTCACTGTCGAAGAGTTGAACCAAGAAGTCATCAAATTGAATCGACTGGTCGCTCAGCAACAGCACCAAATTCATATGTTAATTGGTAAGTTACAAGATATGGAACCCAGTAATATGGCGACCCAGGCTGAAGAAACGCCACCACCACATTATTGATACTGACGCGTTATAGGTAAACGTCGATAAAAACACAGCTACCGTAAAATATCCAGGAAATGCGATGCTCAAACCTTTGATGCCAAAAGAAACTCCTGCTCTATTACCCATCGCATTAGTGGGTGAAGCTATTCTAGGGCAGACGGCAATCCCAGTGCATCACTTCAATGCCGAGCTGGCGCACCTTGTCGAGCAAATGTCTGCCAGCATGACGGCCGCCAAGGGGGTTGGCATCGCAGCACCCCAAATTCACAGCCCTTTAGCCTTATTTGTTATGGCCTCTGGCCCTAATGAACGTTATCCTGATGCGCCCACTATGGCACCAGTGGTGGTAGTTAACCCACAAATCATTAATGTATCAAATGAGTTAGTCTGCGCAGAGGAAGGCTGCCTATCTGTACCGGGACAACGATTTACCATACCAAGACATCAAGCCATTGAAGTACGCTATCAAAATTTACAAGGCGAATGGCAAGAGGCTGAATTAAAGGGCTTTATTGCCAGAATTTTTCAACATGAATTTGATCACCTTCAAGGGATTACCTTAGTCGAACGTTTAAGTATGCCAGCACAAACTCCATCGATTTCAGCCCCATCCATAGGAACAGGTGAAGTATAATAATGAAACAGACTTTAGTTACACCTTTCGCTCGCGTATTTATCGCGCCAGCCATGGCAATAGGGTTAGCGTTAAGTTTATCAGGCTGTGCTTACAACAGTATTTTCATTAATTACCCATCACAGATAGAACCGCTTAAACAAAAACTAAATAGTACAAGCCCCCTCGCTGATATCGATAAACTGACTAGCAATATCAGTAGCAACGACGGCTTACTCTACGCACAAGAAGCGGGGCGCATTGCGCAAGTTGCCGGTGATTTTGCGGCGAGTAAAAAACATTATCAACAAGCGGTCGATGCATACACCGCCTTTGATGATAAGGCTAAAATCAGCGCAAGTGATATCGGGGCAACAGCCAGCAGCTTAGTGTTAAACGACAATGCAATTCCATACCGAGGCCCTGGGTATGAGCGCATCATGCTGCACCAATACCAAGCACTTAATTATTTGTTTAGTGGTGATTATCAAGGTGCTTTAGTCGAAGTTCGTCGCAGTAACGAGCTACAGAGCAGCGAGCAAGAGCGCTATCAAAAATCGCAAAAATCTGTGCAAGCCATGGCGAATGGCACCATAGATGCCGAAGTCAATAAACTCGGCCAAGCCGCGGGTACTGTGACGAGTTCTTTCTTAAATGCCTATAGTTATTACACCACTGGCGTACTACACGAAGTGCTCGGTGAGTTAAACGATGCCTATATTGATTATCGTAAAGCGGCACAAATTACCCCGAATAACACTTATTTACAGCAAGATCTAGTACGCCTCGCCAAGCAACTCGGCATGCCGCAATATGATGAGTTTAAACGCCGTTGGGGCGATGCTAAGTTTCCCGCCCCCAAAGATGGCCAAGTGATTTTGATGGTCGAACGCGGCTTTGTGCCAGCGAAACAAGCACTCACAGTGCCTTTTACTATCCATGGTAACTGGCAGACAGTGTCACTTGCCACTTACATGCCAAACAATACTTTGATGTCAGAGATGCAAGTGCAAGGCTTAGGTACCGTGCTGAAAACTGAACCTATTGCCAATATAGATGCCTTAGCTATCACCGCACTCAAAGAAGATCTGCCCGCAACTTTGGTTCGCCAAGTCGCCAGAGTCTATGTCAAATCTGAGATGGCCTATCAGATTGAACAAAGTGGTCTGCCAGGTAACAATGCTGCCAACATTGGCAGCATTGCGTTACAGATTTTCAACGTAGTAACAGAGCAAGCGGATCGTCGTAGTTGGCTGACACTCCCTAAACAAGCACAGATCGGACGGCGTTATTTAAGTGCAGGTGAGTACACTTTGCAGTTAGATAATGCGCCACCGGCGAAAATTGACGTTGCAGCAGGCAAAACCACCTTAGTCTGGGCAATTGATACTGGTAATTACACTCGAATTTATTCAATAATCATTTAGCCTAGCGCTGATGGTATGTGAATAAAACCTGTGTCATTAAGTTTATACAATCACAAAATGGAACTGACTATGAAACAATTTAAACTAATTTTTGTGCTAGCGGCTGTTATAGGTCTGGCTGCATGTCAATCTAAAGTCGAATATGGCGATGCCACCGAAGTAGAAACCGTCAATGAGAACTTTGGCTCAACAGATCTACAAGCTATTGCAGCCAAGATGGTGGATAGCATGATGACGTTCCCGCCTATCGCGGCCATGACAGCCAATAGCCGTCCGATTTTATTTGTCGACAGTATCAAGAACAAAACCTCAGAGCATATTGATACTGAGTCTGTTACTGACTCTATCAGCAACAAACTATTGCGCTCAGGCAAGTTCCGTTTTATCGACATGACCAAAGTCGATTTAGTCCGTAAGCAACTGGATTACCAAAACAACACGGGGATGGTTGATCCATCAACCGCCATCAAGTTTGGTCGTCAAATCGGTGCGAAATATATGTTATACGGCAATTTATCTAGCATAGTGAAACAAGACGGCAGCACTAAAGACGTTTACTACAAAATGACAATGCGTTTAATGGATTTAGAAACTGGCCTTATCGAATGGTCGGATGAAAAAGAAATCCGTAAGATGAAGTCTAAGTCTTTCTTAGGCATGTAATTGTCTATGGGTGCTTAATGCACCCAAATAGAGATCCCAAGAAGCCAGCTTAAACGCTGGCTTTTTTTTACATTTTTAACATTGGTTATCCAAGGTAAATAAGGTAGTGTACTCGCACAAAACACACTGCAATGATGCTGCTTCAAATCCGCGCTGGCGCGAGGGATAAATTGCCACACAGTCAACCCCAAACACGCGATATTGAAAGCAAATAGCTAAGCAGAAAACAAAACAAATTGTTGAAGGATTTCGTTGTGAACTTGTTTAAAGCCAGTTTTGTTGCCCTTACCTGCGGTGCATTAATGTCGTGCGCCACCCAAAGCACATTGAATACGGGTCCACGTGACGCCAGTGCTTACATTAGCCAATATCAGGCAGAACTTCGTTCGCAGGTCATTTCAGATGTGCGCTATGAATTGGATTTTCAGCTAACAGGGGAAGCTGAGTTTTCAGCCACCTCCAAAGTCACATTTAAATTAAGTGAAGTGCCAAAACAACTGAGCTTAGATTTAAACAAGGCACAAATAAAACGATTTATTATCAACGGTACCGCGGTATACCCTAATTATAATAACGCCTACATCAGCTTAAATACGCGTCTGCTCAAGTCAGGGGAGAATACTGTTGAAGTGGAATTTACTCGCCTCCATAGCACTAATGGTGAAGGCTTACACCGTTTTAAAGATCCCGTCGATAGCAAGGTCTACCTGTATTCTCATTTTGAACCTGCCGCCGCACAGCAGATGTTCGCGGTGTTCGATCAACCGGATATCAAAGCTAACTTTCAAATAACCGTAACTGCGCCTAAAGACTGGCAAGTGATTAGCACTATGCGCGAAAGCCAAATCACGCCTGCTGGCATGAATAATCGTTGGACTTTCCCTCAAACGCCTAAGCTAAGCCCATATAATTTTTCGATGCACGCAGGCCCTTACCACATGTGGCAGGACACTTCAGGCCGCTATCCTATGCGTCTTTTTGCCCGTCAGTCAGTGGTCAATCAAGTCACACCACAGGATTGGTTTAACTATACTAAACAAGGGTTAACATATTTCGATAACTATTTTGGCATCTCATATCCTTTTAAAAAATACGATCAAATTCTTGTGCCTGATTTTCTCTATGGTGCAATGGAAAACGCAGCTGCGGTGACCTTTTCCGAAGATCGTTTCCTTTATAAAGCCAGCATGACAGCAGAGCAAAAACAACGTCTAGCAGGCGTTATCATGCACGAAATGGCACACCAATGGTTTGGCAATCTCGTTACAATGAAATGGTGGAACGGCCTATGGTTGAATGAAAGTTTTGCCTCCTTTATGGGCACACTTGCGACCCAGGAAGCGACTGAGTTTACCCATGCCTGGCGCAGTTTCTACGCTAAAGGTAAACAAAGAGCCTATGAACAAGACAGCTTAGTCACCACGCATCCCATCGAAGTACCAGTGGCCACAACCCAGAACGCCTTCGACAATATTGATGCTATCACTTACCAAAAAGGTGCATCAACGCTGAAACAATTACGCCATTTACTCGGTGACATGGTGTTTCGCCGTGGTGTCAGTCACTATTTAAAGCAATACAGTTATCAAAACGCTGAGTTAGACGATTTTATCAATAGTCTAGGCAAAGCTGCTGGCCGCGATTTAAGCGCATGGACTCAAGAATGGCTATTCCGCGCAGGCGTTAACACCATCAAGGCAGAATATCGGTGTGAAGGTAACCGTATCAGCGAATTTAGCCTGCTGCAGTTACCAGCGAGCGCTGAACTGCCCACATTACGCGAACAAAAAGTTCAAGTAGCGCTGTTTACCCAAGGTCGCTTTGATCTGCGAAATGACATTACAGTACCTGTAACGTATAAAGGCGAGCGAACTCAAGTCAAACAGTTGATTGGCGAGCGCTGCCCAGACTTAGTCTATCCAAACTTTGATGATTGGGGCTATGTGAAAGTCGAGCTTGATGACAAATCATTTAATACCGCACAACAACAGCTGAGTAATGTATCAGATCCCTTATTGCGATCTATGCTATGGCAAAGCCTGTGGGACAGCGTCCGCGAAGGTAGATTGAGCTTAGATCAGTACCTGAG
>JBOFUF010000435.1:0-10764 GCA_051652445.1 Shewanella sp. | reverse complement strand
CTACAGGTACATTATCCCCACATTCCCGTGATCATTATGACCGCGCACTCGGACTTAGACAGTGCAGTTAGCGCCTACCAAGCGGGCGCGTTCGAATATCTTCCTAAACCCTTCGACATCGATGAGGCCATTACACTGGTCGAACGGGCACTCACTCATGCCACTGAACAGAGCCCCGCACCCGTGCAGGAAGCCCGAGTCAAAACGCCCGAGATCATCGGAGAAGCGCCCGCAATGCAAGAAGTATTCCGAGCCATAGGCAGGCTGTCACGCTCATCCATCAGTGTGCTCATTAATGGCCAATCAGGAACAGGTAAAGAGTTAGTCGCAGGGGCGCTACACAAGCACAGCCCGCGTAAAAATAAGCCATTTATCGCCCTGAACATGGCCGCGATCCCTAAGGATTTAATCGAATCAGAACTCTTCGGCCACGAAAAAGGTGCCTTCACGGGGGCTGCCAATGTGCGCCAAGGGCGCTTCGAACAAGCCAACGGTGGCACCCTCTTTTTAGATGAAATCGGCGACATGCCATTAGACGTACAAACACGATTACTCAGAGTGCTCGCCGATGGCCAATTCTACCGCGTAGGCGGGCATAATGCGGTGCAAGTGGATGTGAGAATCATAGCTGCAACCCACCAAAATCTTGAATTATTAGTCCAAAAAGGCGGCTTTAGGGAAGATTTGTTCCATCGCCTCAACGTGATCCGCGTGCACTTGCCGCCACTATCACAACGACGGGAAGACATCCCTCAACTCGCCAGCCATTTCCTCGCCTCGGCAGCAAAGGAAATCGGCGTGGAAACGAAGATAATGACCAAGGAAACTGCGGTAAAACTCTCCCAATTACCTTGGCCAGGTAATGTCAGACAACTCGAAAACACCTGCCGTTGGTTAACGGTAATGGCATCGGGGCAAGAAATTTTACCCCAAGATTTACCGCCAGAATTACTGAAAGACCCTGTGAGTGTCACCCACACGGCGAAAAGCAGCCAAGATTGGCAATCAGCACTGACTGAGTGGATCGATCAAAAACTCTCGGAAGGAAACAGCGATCTGTTAACTGACATTCAACCCGCATTCGAGCGCATACTGCTAGAAACGGCACTGCGCCATACCCAAGGTCATAAACAAGAAGCGGCGAAACGTTTAGGCTGGGGACGAAATACCTTAACGCGTAAATTAAAAGAACTGTCGATGGATTGAGTAAATAAAATAACGTTACTACTCGTTATATCAATACAAGCTTATTTATATCAAACAATAAAAAGGGATATCTTCACATCCCTTTTTATTTGAAATCAATTTTCACTGGCATGAATTAAATATGCCGAATCTAAAAAATTAGAATTGATAATGCATACCCACAGCAAGCTGTTTAATATCAGTTTCGAAATCTACAATATAGGGGCCATCTGACTGTAGATTACCCTTTGTCAAATTATAGCTTACACGAATATTCAAATTTTCTGTTACGGCAGCATTAACACCGACACCATAAACCCAACCATAACCAGTAATGTCTTCATTGATGGAATAGCTATCAACATACGCTAATATAGTAGCAATACCCACTTTGGCATAAACAGAGAAAATATCATTGATTTGTGCAGTAAATTTAGGTGTGAAGCTTAATGCATAAGCACTAATATCAGCAAGGTCAGTGTCTAAGTCAGAAGTGCCGAACAGGTTGGCTTCTAAACCAGACCACTCATTGAAGTTATAGCCACCGTAAACGCCAGCGCCAGTAGCCGTCTCATCTAAAAAATCGACAGTCAATTTATTTAGGGCTCCACCCACATAAAACCCAGTCGTGTCGGTTGCTGCAGAGACTTGAGTGGCCGCCAACGCTGATAGCAAAGAAATAGCAATAACTGACAACTTATTCATCATAACACCCCGAATTATTTAATAATTGTACCAGCTGCTATTAATGCTAGCACAAGAAATTTAGAAGTGTTATGTCTTAAATGATCAACATACAGCATTGATTCAGCTTGAGTCGGAAAGCGAAATTTATAGTTATTCTTTATATAACAAACTATCGTTACTGTAACTATTATTCATTAAATTGAAACAATTTGCGGCTTAGATTGTCGAGTGTCGCACTTCGGAATTGAATTCGGGCCTAACCATTCCATAAAATGAGTATGGGCCTAATTGGCTATCGAAGGCTGCGACTCCAGTAGACGCGTGATGTCTGCATTCATGGGTCGGCTAACATCAGAAACCACAGATTCGACTATCAACTCAAAGTAAGTAGATAGTCGATGATAGCAATATATCAATCGAGTGGAAGGGCGCTATCGATAACCTTGCTTCTGCATCCATGCCATCCTCTGCCCCTAATTTATGTTTCGTTTACCTCAGGTTTAACCGGATCTTGGTGAATAATCACCTCGGCGTCGTCAAAGGCAGCTTTGACTCTTATCCCCGTTGTATCGGCGATACTATGGGCTTCATTCAAACTTAAATTGCCATCGAGTTCTAAATGAAATTGAATAAAAACAGTTTTACCGGCCTGACGAGTTCGTAAATCATGCAGGCCTTGTACCCGCGGATCTTCAATTGCGATTTGCGTAATTTTCTGACGAGTTTCTTCGTCCAACTCTCGATCTAACAAAGCTTGAATTGAGCGATAACCGAGGCCAGAAGCCTGATGACCAATATACAATGCTATCATTACCGCAAACAAACCATCAGCCCACCACCAACCATATTGAGAGAGAACGAGTGCTAACAAGACCGCGCCATTGAGGAATAAATCCGACTTGTAATGCAGTGAATCCGCTTCAACAACGGTGCTTTTTGTCGCCGCTAATGCGCGCTTCTGTAACATAACTAAGGCTAACGTCATCACAATCGCGATGATAGAAACCACGACACCTAAAGTGGCATTTTCGACCGGAGCAGGTGTTAATAGCCGTTCTCCCCCATAAAAAAATAATACAAATGCAGAGCCCATAATAAAGGCGGATTGTGCCAAAGACGCTAACGGCTCAGCCTTGCCATGACCATATCTGTGGTCTTGATCCGGCGGCACTATCGCATAACGAATGGCAATAAAATTGATAATAGAAGCGAGTGCATCGGCAAAGGAATCCGTCAAAGATGCCAACATACTGGCAGAGCCGGAATAAAGCCAAGCAAACATCTTGATAAGAATAAGGGTCAAAGCGGTAGCCACAGAAGCACGACTAGCCAGTTTGACCCAAAAATCGTATTGGGAAGTTTGAGTCATAAAAGCGCAATATTGGGAAGCGATGACTCTATTGTATATCAACTAAGACGCCTATCTGCGAGGTTCTTTACCAGCGTGTGCTTCAAATCGCGCTTTAAACTTTTCTTGCTGCTCAGGTGTTAACAGATTAAAGATTTGATGATGCAGCTTCATGCGATCAATGGCTTGAGTTTGGCGCAGGTCTTGTTGCGAGCTCACCCATGCCATAGCTTGAGTTTCATCAAAATGCGGTGCAGTTATTAAAGCTTGCATCTCAGTGCGATGTGCCAAGCGCTGCTCTTTCGTTGGACGAGTATCAATGCGCGCTGCTTTTTGTTCGGCAAACAGCTTTTTGATATCAACCTTTTGAGCATCGGTTAAATCAAGCCCTTTAAACATGCGATGCATGCCGCCCTGATCCATATGTCGGCCGCCATGTTCCATGCGGTCGCCTTTGTGGAATTCAGCTTGAGAGAAATCACAGCCAGCACCCTTAGGTGCGGCATTAACTGCCGTCGCGAACACCGCAGAACTCGCTAAAAGAGCAAACAGGCTCGCTTTCAAAGGTGATAATTTTTTCATAGTGTTAACCCCAGTGGTTCAACTTTAATATCGCAAGTAATAAGACACAGTGACGGCCCTTTTAAGCCGAGTCACTGTCAACCCGTTCAGTCTAACCCGCTATATGTAAGTGAGCATGTTGCCTGAGTAAATCACTGTAAAGTTGCGCCAATAAGGATACCCAAACCACGCCAAGATGCTCAAATTCGTACCTTGCAGCAGCTTAGGTAAATAGATTCTCTATTCTTTACTTTGGCTTACATTGCTACACAGCAATTGACATCAAAACAGGTATACTCAGCCAAAGTGCTGAAAGTGCCCATGATAAGCAGGCGTACAAGGCCACATGACAAAGATTAAGGAACAGTATGAGTCGGATATTATTAATCGATGACGATCTGGGTTTAGCAGAGTTACTAGGGCAACTGCTCGAGTTAGAAGGGTTCCAATTAACCTTAGCTTACGAGGGTAAACAAGGCCTAGATCTGGCACTGAGTGCAGATTATGATCTGATTTTACTCGATGTTATGCTACCGAAATTAAATGGTTTTGAAGTGCTACGCGCATTACGTCAACACAAGCAAACTCCGGTATTAATGTTGACCGCCCGCGGCGATGAAATCGATCGCGTCGTGGGACTTGAAATCGGCGCCGACGACTATTTGCCAAAACCGTTTAATGACAGAGAATTAATCGCCCGCATCCGCGCTATTATTCGGCGTTCTAATCTAACAATTCAAGAAATCCATGCCACGCCCGCCCAAGAGTTTGGTGATCTACGCTTAGATCCATCACGCCAAGAGGCTTACTGTAATGAGCAATTAATCATACTCACAGGCACAGAGTTCACGCTATTGCATACCCTTGCACTGCACGCAGGAGAGTTAATGAATAAGGAAGAGTTAAACGAGAAAGTGCTCGGCAAAAAACTCATGCCCTTCGATCGCAGCTTAGACATGCATTTATCGAATTTACGTAAAAAACTGCCCGAGCGTGGCGATGGCCGACCGAGGGTAAAAACCATCCGTGGCAAAGGTTATATCTGGCTTCCATAACGGCGGTATCTACTGTGCCTAATCGTCTATTTATCAAATTATTACTCGGGTTCTGGCTCTGCAGCTCACTGATCATTGCCTTAGTGGGATTATTGCCGCTATTACAACAGAGTCATGACAGAGGCCCTATACCTCGCCCCTTGGCCAATGCGCTCACCTCTATTGCCCTACATATACAAGAGAATCCAGCGCTCATCGAATCAGATTACCTGCGTAACTGGGAGCGCCGTAGGGGAATGGAAGGCAAGCCACTACGGATTTACTTAGCCAATAGTCAAGGCCAAGTGCTCAACACTCACAGAGTGAGTCGAAGTGTCCGCAGCTTTATGCTGATGACAGATGAAGAAAAACAGCCCATTAGTCATCGATTTAAAGATGAACTCGTATTCGGCCCCTATCAATTTACTGTCGGCACCGAGACCTATTCTCTCTACGGACGTCTACAGGATCATCACCGCCCTTGGTTTTTCTTTTTCACCGAAAATAAACTACTCACCCTAAGCCTAGCTATCGTGCTCTCGGGGATCTTGTGCGGTCTGCTTGCTTGGCATTTAGGTAAAGCTCTAAATTCACTTAAAAAAAGTGCTAATGCCCTCGCAGAGGGTGATTTAAGCCACCGGGTTGATAAGCCCACCACTCAGCGCAATGATGAAATAGGCCAACTCGCCACGGCGTTTAATAGCATGGCCGACTCCATCGAAGCGATGGTAAATAATCAGCAGCGGCTGATGGGGGATATTTCCCATGAACTACGCACCCCGCTCACCCGCTTACAATTGTCGTTAGCCCTCGCCCGTAAAAAAGGTCAGCAGACCACCGAAACGGAACGCATAGGTTATGAAGCTGAGCAACTCGAAAAGCTTATCAGTGAATTGTTAGAACTCTCGCGGGTCAAGCTCAGTACTAACGAAACTAAAGTACATTTAGGGTTGGCAGAATCCCTGAGCCAAGTTTTAGACGATGCGGAATTTGAAGCCGAACAGCAAGGGAAAAACATGACTATCGATATCGATGAAGACATTGAGTTAGCGCATTTTCCTAAATCACTTTCCCGCGCGATCGAAAACCTGCTGCGTAACGCGATCCGCTATGCTACAAGCGATATTCACCTGCAGGCGAGTGCGACGGCTGATCAAGTACAAATTACCATAAAAGACGATGGTCTAGGCATAGATGCCGCCGAACTCGATGCCATTTTTAAACCTTTCTACCGCCCAGACTCGGCAAGACAAAGAGAAAGTGGCGGCTGGGGACTTGGGCTGGCAATCACTGAAGCGGCGATTACCGCCCACAAAGGTAAGATTAAAGCCGACAACCGTATACCAAGTGGACTTGAAGTGACGATTACACTACCGAAATAGCCAATATGAAGACAAGTACACTTGGTTAAACTGATGGCATAGTCGTAGACGGCAACACCTCTGTGTTGCCATCGTTTTAAAGTATAAGAAGCTAGATTACAGCTTAACGAATACACGTCCTGTGACTTGGCCTTGGATAATTTTATTCGCGAAATCAGGCACCTCTGCCAGTGATATCTGCTGACAAGCTTGCTGATAAAAATGTTCGGGTAGTGCTTTAATCACAGCTTCCCACGCCGCTTTTCGTTTCTCAAATGGACAAGAAACGGAGTCGATTCCCAGTAGGCTAACACCCCGTAAAATAAACGGCATAACGGTTGTGGGTAATGCAAAACCGCCCGCTAAACCACAGATAGCGGCTGCGCCACCGTATTGCATTTGCGCTAATGCTTTGGCAAGGATCTTGTTGCCAACGGTATCGACCACACCCGCCCAGCGCTGCGCCTCAAGCGGCTTAGCATCTTGTTCAAGTTCACTGCGATCAATCACTTCTGCGGCGCCAAGCTCCTTCAATAAAGGTGCATTCTGTTCAACCCGCCCACTGCAGGCGACCACACGATAGCCTGCATTGGCGAGCAAAGTCACCGCCACAGAACCCACACCACCACTGGCACCTGTGACGAGAATATCCCCACTTTGCGGTGTTACCCCAGCCTGTTGCAGCGCTTGCACACACAACATCGCCGTGAGTCCTGCGGTGCCTATCATCATAGCTTTTGCGGCATCACAAGCTTGCGGCATGGGCACCAGCCAGTCAGCTTTAACGCGCGCTTTTTGCGCCATACCACCCCAGTGATTTTCGCCTACGCCCCAGCCGGTCAAAATCACCCGATCGCCGACTTGGTATCTCGCATCCATCGATTCGCGCACTACGCCCGCAAAATCGATGCCAGGTACCATAGGAAACTGACGAATGATTTTGCCAGCACCGGTCACAGCTAAACCATCTTTATAATTCAGCGAGGAATAGGCAACCTCAACCAAGACTTCCCCTTCTGGTAAATCAGCTTCTGTGATTTGTGAAACTTGAGCAAACGTGCGTTTATCTTCTTGCGTCAGTAGTAAGGCATCAAACATAAATCGCTCTCCGAAGGCCAAACCGTATTAAACGATATTCAAAAAGTTACTATAAAACGCATAGACATCATTAACAAGCAGACTTATGGCTAATAGTAAATGCTGAGATCTAAACAGATTAAAGAGAATGACCCAGAGTGATAGAGCACAAAAGGTGGCAAGATTTAGCGTTTTTATGGCTTTAAACTCGCCTGCTGTCAAGCGTTATTTTGGTTAACTTGTCACGATGCAAGAGCTGCAGGCTAAATCCTATAAGTTCTAGCCTGCAGCAAGATGAAAGTTATTGATGTGATAAGCGAGTGTTGGGGGATTGAGCTTCGCGACAAGCGTCGCGAGCTAACATTAACCCTTAAGCCCCATCTGTTTTAACTTACGATACAAAGCATTACGACTGATCCCCAAACGCTTGGCGCATTGGCTCACATTGCCATCACAGACTTGGTATGCCTGTAACACATTGCTATAAATCGCCTCATTTAAGGAATCCGATTGAACCGTTGTGACATTCGGCACCACGAACTTGCCACTTGGTAGCTGTGATACAGAATGTTGACGGCTTATCTCCTTAAATTCTTCACATAAGAGTGCCGCTTGTAACTGGTCTCCTTTTAACGGCTCGCATGTGAGTTTGGCCGCCAGATAACTGGGTAAATGTTGCCAATTGAGGGTATTGTCCCCCTCTGCCATTAAACACGCTACCTGCATGAGGTTATCCAGCTCACGTAAATTCCCCGGCCAGTCGTATTGCATCATTTTCCCTAACAGTTCTGGGCAGATATCTTGCGCGGCAATCCGATATTTACGATGCAATTTATGGATAATGCGCTCGATATCCAGCCGCTCCCGCAGCGCAGGTAAACGCACTTGCAACCCATTAAGCCTATAAAATAAATCCTGCCGAAATAGCCCTAGAGTCACCTGTTGTTCTAAATCCATATGGGTTGCGGCAATGATTTGGATATCGACTTTAAAGCTTTGATTACTGCCAACGGGTACCACTTCGCGCTCTTGCAATACTCGAAGTAAACGACTCTGGGCCGCCAGCGGCATTTCACCAATCTCATCTAAAAACAAAAAGCCGCCGTGGGCTTGGCGAATTTTACCGATAAACCCCGTGCGGTTTGCCCCAGTAAAAGCGCCTGCCTGATAACCAAAAAGTTCAGATTCAACTAATTCAGCGGGCAATGCAGCGCAGTTTACTGCCACTAAGGGCCCGGTGCGACGCGCACTTTGGGCGTGGAGTTTTTTAACAAACTGCTCTTTACCCACCCCAGTCTCACCAAGCACTAACAGCGGAATTTGCTTGGTGATCACCTTATTGGCATGTTGCCATGCGCGCTCAAGTTGAGGATCGCGAAACCGTACCCCCAATGGATTGAGCGATGTATTGCTCATTGCAACTCGACCCTTAGCGCTGGGAATATTTAAGGATTGAGTCTGTAAATGCAAAGCTAAATGTTGATTAAAACCGCCCGCACGGCTCCAATTACCGCCTAAGTACTGTTCGACAGCATCACCCACCTTGGCATGACTAAGCAATTGTTTCGCCATGGGATTGCAACCCACGATGCAGCCATCACGATCCGCAATAACTACCCCCTGCCAGCCAGAATTGAGCAGATGTGGCTGCACCGCTAAATCGATTCGATAATGGCTATCGGGCAAATGACACAACAGCGCGGTCTCGACCTGCTGCGCCAAACTCGACACTAACATCAGCGTCTGCTGAGTGTGTCTTTGCTGCTCGCTGGTGATATCAATCACCCCAAGTATCTCACCTTGGGGGGAAAATATTGGGCAAGCGGTGCAGCTCATAAAACGATTTTGGCGAATAAAATGCTGCTCACCCACCACTGATACCGCTTGTTTAGCGGTGAGTGCCGTCCCTATCGCATTAGTGCCCTTGTGCTGCTCAAGCCAATTCACCCCAATATCCAAAGCCACATCCGCTAATTTTGTAGAGTAGCGGCTCACGCCCCAGTGCCTGAGCACATAACCCTCGGCATCACTGAGCAAGAGTCGGCTATTAGAATGCGCCATCAACTGGTTGAACAAAGGCAAGGCATGGGATTGTACTAATGCGATGAGCATTTGATATTGCTCATGTCTCTGCTTTAGTTCGCAGGCATCGAGTCTGAGTTCTTGGGGTAACTGACATTCTGACAAGCCAGCGCCAATGCTGCGCTGCCATGAATCGGCCAACCAGGCCTGTGTCGATGGTAAATGTGGTTTAACTGTCATAGCCATGCTCCCCAGAGCGGTGTTCCGTTTCGGCACAATTGCTGTGTGCCACTCAATGACAAAGTCACCACAGGACACACTTATCCCCCCTGAGTGCCCATACTGATTCAAATCTGCAAAATTGCTTTTCATCATACTGTTAGCACAACAAGTGTACAACTCCTGCCAGTTTGGCACTCTCCTTGCGATGCACCCTTGGAATGCAAGCCTCAGGTGTTGCATAAGAGAACGCTAAGCCAATCAATAGGATTGGCTTAAAGCAAAATGGAAAATGGAAAATGGAAAATGGAAAATGGAAAATATTTTAAAAGGCATCCATCAGAGATGCATCAACAAGACTCCCTTGCTGAAGCCAAGAGCGTAAAAAACGCCAACGCCCAGCATGCCATCCACAAGAAGGAATGATTCTATGATTTATGCTCAACCCGGAACCGCTGGCGCAATCGTTAACTTCAAAGAAAAATACGCCAACTTTATCGGCGGAAAATGGGTCGCCCCAGTCAATGGTAAATACTTCGACAATCACTCTCCCGTGAATGGCCAACACTTTTGCCAAATCCCACGCTCCGATACCCAAGATATTGAATTAGCATTAGATGCCGCCCACGCAGCGAAAGAAGCATGGGGTAAAACCTCAGTCACCGAACGCGCCAATCTGTTACTGCGCATTGCCGATCGCGTCGAGCAAAATCTCGAATACTTAGCCGTTGCCGAAACCTGGGAAAACGGTAAAGCGGTACGTGAAACCTTAAATGCCGACTTGCCCTTATTCGTCGATCATTTCCGCTACTTTGCCGGTTGTATCCGCGCACAGGAAGGCAGCGCCGCCGATATCGATGGCAACACAGTCAGTTATCACTTCCCAGAGCCTTTAGGCGTGGTCGGCCAGATTATTCCTTGGAACTTTCCGCTCTTAATGGCCGCATGGAAAATCGCCCCTGCGCTAGCGGCGGGTAACTGTGTGGTACTCAAGCCTGCGGAGCAAACGCCGGTCTCGATTCTGGTCTTGCTCGAACTGATTGAAGACCTATTACCCGCAGGCATTCTTAACGTAGTCAACGGCTTTGGCGCCGAAGCGGGACAAGCACTGGCCACCAGCAAACGCATCGCTAAGCTTGCGTTTACGGGCTCCACCGAAATTGGCTATCACATTTTAAAATGCGCCGCCGAATCCTTAATTCCCTCAACGGTTGAGCTTGGCGGCAAGTCACCTAACGTGTTTTTTGCCGATGTGATGGACCATGAGGAC
>JBOFUF010000434.1:0-1740 GCA_051652445.1 Shewanella sp. | reverse complement strand
CCCTGTGATAATGGCTTTGATTAAGCTCATCACGGTTAAAGGCAATCAGTGCGCGCCATAGAATAGGTTGCCAGCGTTGGTCTTCATTGAGCTGTTTGGTGAGTGAGTCGGGATGCTCGTTTTGCTCCCACGCTAAAATCCAATCGGGGCGGTACACTAAATATTGATCGAAAATATCGGCGATGCGGCCACAGAGTTGGTACAGCTTAATGTCATCAGCGGTTTGGTCTGATGCGCGACTAGGCTCGCTGGTGTAGTCAGTATGTGTACTGCTTTGACTAAGATTGCTTGGATTCAGGCTGCTTGGACTCAGGCTGCTTTGACTAAGACGGCTTTGAGTAAGATAGTGCCTTAATGGCCCAAAGGCGTCATCTTGCAGCATGCGCGGTAAGAGTTGCATTAGCTTCCACGTCATTGCCGCCTTAGTGAAGGCGTTATCCTTAGGCACATTGGGCAATAAGTCATGGCATAACTGCCAGGTAAAGCTCGATGGCAGCGGGAATTCTAATGCGGCGGCAATGCCATTCTGTTTGGCGATTTCCAGCCGCAGCCAAGTCGACATGCCAGGGCTCTGCACCAGAATATGCTCGTTAGTCAACAGACTAGCCAAAGCAAGGGGTTGGGTCAGGTAAGCGGCTAAATGGGCGCAGAGCACTTCCATCTGATTGGACTGGATTAACTTTAGCATGTGCAACTCGGCATGGTGACAGTAAAACAATTCTATGTGTTTGATTTATAAGATTCAACACTATTGCGACTTCTGTAGCATTAACTCGCAATTTTAGGTGTCTATTGCTGCTTGCTCTGATGAGGTACCGTCAGTGACAGCTCAGTTTACGAATGCTAGGTTAGCTTGAACTTACGTTTCACTTTGGCTCTGAGCAATAACCCGTTGACTTGCTTCGTTGCCGCTTTAAATGTGGTTAAATGCGCTTGATAGTCTTTAGCCGGTAAATCTTGATATTTCAGCGCCACATAACTTTGTGTCAAGGTATGGATTAGTGAGCAAAGTTTTGGTTCACTGTGTTGATATTGCTCGATAATCTGCTGTGCAAATTGATTTGGTCCATCACTGTCTTTGCGCTTAATGCCATGGTGTGCGAGACGATTACACAGCTGTTGATAACGAGTGCTAATGGGATCGCCTTGCACTCTACAATGTAATAAGCCCGCGCTGTAGGCGATATAGAGCACGATAAGGCTGATACACAGCCCCATAAATACCGCAATTTTAGTGTGAGTCACATTGCCTAAAATGCGACTGAGCACTTGATTTTGCTTATCTTGGTTAAAACCCAGCACCCACACGCTCCAGTAATAATCTATGCTGGCAAAGCGCTGCCTTAACTCATTGAGCCAAGGCATGGATTTAAAGCGTAAGCTACTAAAAGGGCTTTCCTGCAGGTAACTTTGCTCGGGATCAAACTGGGCGTCGAATCCATGCTCGATTCGATTGGGCGCCACCATAGCGGTGGGGTCGAAACGTATCCAACCTTCATCTTCAAGCCAAACCTCAGCCCATGCGTGGGCCATATATTGATACACGCTGTAGTAACCCGCTTGCGGATTAAATTCACCGCCCTGATAGCCTGTGACCATACGTGCGGGTAAACCTGTGGCCCGCGCCATAAAAATCAAGGCTGCGGCATAGTGCACGCAAAAACCGGCTTTGTTTTCAAATAAGAAATCATCCACTTGCTGCGGCCCAAGGGGAGGCGGCGTGAGAGTGTAGAAGAAAGG
>JBOFUF010000433.1:0-4867 GCA_051652445.1 Shewanella sp. | reverse complement strand
GATCACGTCATCGGCTTCGACGCCGGAAATTGAAATCAGGGGTAAACCTAGTGCGCGAATAATGCGGTGTAGTGGTTCGATTTGCGCGCGCAGGTCATCAGGCATAGGTGGGCGTTGAGCCTTGTACTCACTGTACATGTCATTACGAAAGGTTTTTCCCTTGGCATCGAACACCACTGCGATATGGCTCGGCTGATAGCGGTTCAGCAAGCTGCGCAACATATTCACTACGCCATAAACAGCACCGGTTGCTTCGCCCTTTGAGTTTGTTAGGTGAGGAGGCGCATAATAAGCGCGATACAAATAAGAAGATCCATCCACAAGCACAAGTGGGTTTTTAGCGACGGTTGACATAGGTGTTTTTCGGTTATCGATGAATTAGATAGCGCTAAGCATGCCACAGAAGCACTATTTCAGTCACGGCAAAATCACTCTCAGCCTGTGGATAAGTCTGTGAGTGAAAAAGTCAACTGTGAATAATGGCAAGGATTACGACTGAACGCGATATTTTTAAGTTGTTGTTTTTAATGGTCATAAAAGTTTAGTGTGAGTTCAATATCGTTTCTTGAAAAATTTCTCTAATTTGTGGATTTTTTATTGACTCTATAAAATATAGCGAAGAATTCGCTTAATTTGCAGTACTCTACAGATTCGACGGATTAACTTAGTACGATTTTTAACAAGGTCAACTATTTTGTTTGTATTTTATTAAAACTTAATAACATAAGAAGGATATTTTTAATGAAAAAAATCGCAGTTTTGCTGAGTGGATGCGGTGTTTTTGATGGCACAGAGATCCATGAATCTGTTTTAACGCTTTTATGCTTATCCAGAGCAGGCGCCAACTACCAGTGTTTTGCACCAGATATAGAGCAGATGCATGTAGTGGATCATCTCACTGGTGAGGTCGATACGGCAGTAAGTCGTAACGTATTGGTTGAGTCGGCGCGTATCGCCCGTGGTGAAGTCAAAGCGACCACAGAATTAGCGATTGCCGAATTTGATGCATTAATTATCCCTGGTGGTTTTGGGGCGGCGAAAAATCTGTGTAATTTTGCGACCAATGGTAGCGAGAGTGAAGTGCAGCCGTTGGTGGTTGATTTTATCAATGAGTTTATTCAGGCAGAAAAGCCCGTTGGTTTTATCTGTATTGCCCCTATGATGATCCCGCGCTTATATCCCCAGGGGGTAAAAGGCACTATCGGCAATGATAGCGATACTGTCGCAGCGTTTAATTTGATGGGCGGTGAGCATCATGTCGCAACAGTGCATGACATCGTCGTGGATGAAGCGAATCGGATTGTCAGTACGCCGGCTTATATGTTGGCTGGCAGTATTGCAGAGGCGCATTCAGGCATCGAGAAGTTGGTCGCTAAGGTACTGGAGATGACTGACGCGCGTTAGGTTTGTAGAAGTGTAAGAGCGAGCTCTTTAACCAAGATAAATCCCCATGGAACATTGAGGATTTATCTTGCCATAACAGGGGTTAGATTCAGCTCGATGCCTTGCGGCTATCAAATAAACCTTGGGCTAACCCTATGAGTAAGCCGCCAATGTGGGCACCGTTCGCAACCGAAACCCCTAGAAGATCTGTGAATCCCAATGCCAACCATATCATCATAAAACCCATATATGATGGCGGTAGCTCTATGCCTGCAGTGGGTTTACGTATGCCCATGACCCAAGTGTAGCCCACCACCGCATACACAACGCCAGATAACCCGCCGAAGTTTGGTCCACCGACATAATATTGAATCACGTTTGGCAATGTTCCTGCCACAAACAGCAGGATGAGCAGTGGCGCTGTGCCGATACGGGTTTCGATTTTACCGCCTAACTACCACCACCAAAGTAAGTTAAAGATGACATGCATGGCGGAAAAGTGCAGCAAACTTGGGGTAAACACACGCCAGAACTGGTTGAAACCTGTATCAGGTACTGCCCCAAAATAGGCCAGCGCTTCGTAGGTTTGGTTGGCAAACCCTAAGTTCATCGCCGCAAAAATGAGTACGCAAACCGCAAATACGATCAGCGTGACGGGGCCTGCACCGGTCATAAATTGGGTAAATAGTTGCAGTGAAGGGGCACCATAATCTATCTGGGTATCAGTATCGCCGTGCTCCCACGAGGCTTGGAGATATTTACTGTCGTAGGGATGAGCCATGAAATGGGCAAACTCTGTGCGCGCTTGCTCCAGATCTTTATCATGGATAACGAGAATGGCGACACCCTGCATTTGTGGCTCAATTTGGCAGTCAATCTTTTCCCCTTTGAGGTAATCGACAAATGCCTGTGCTGCTCTGCTGTTGGGGAGTCGGCCAATTTCTATCATGCATTCGCCTCATGCCAGGCGCTATAGCCGCCGTCTAGACTGTAAACGTCATCAAACCCTTGCTCGCATAAATGCTGTGCCGCATTTTGGCTGCTCATGCCGTGGTAACACACCACCACCAATGGGCTATCCATATCGGCTTGGCTAATATATTGCGCGAGGTTTTCATTATTCAGATTGGTTGCGCCTGCAATGTGGCCATTGGTAAAGCTATTACTATCGCGGATATCGACGATTTGCACGGATTGTGCTTCGGTCATTTGCAGTAATTGGTTAACGCTTAAGTGTTTAAAGGAAGACATAACAAAACCCGACAAAGCTAATCGATGAAAATCAAGGTGGGATAAGTGTGCAACAAGGGGCTGCCTGTGTACAGCCCCATCTATACCCAAGCTACCTGAAGATACGAATCCTGCATCTTCAGGTCGTTTGGGTATAAGTCATGCTCAGGAGGATTAATCCCAGCTGAGGATCACTTTACCCGATTGGCCCGAGCCCATAGCATCGAAACCTTGTTGGAAATCATCAATCTTGAAGTGGTGAGTGATGATAGGTGAAATGTCTAAACCCGATTGGATAAGACTGGCCATCTTGTACCAAGTTTCGAACATTTCACGGCCGTAGATGCCTTTAATGACCAAACCTTTGAAGATCACTTTGCTCCAGTCGATAGCCATTTCACCACTTGGAATACCGAGCATAGCGATTTTACCGCCGTGGTTCATGGTATCTAACATGGCGTGGAAGGCCGAGGGTACGCCAGACATTTCTAATCCAACGTCGAAACCTTCGGTCATGCCCAGTTCTTGCATCACGTCTTTTAGGTTTTCTTTCGACACGTTTACTGCACGAGTGGCGCCCATTTTACGCGCCAGCTCTAAACGGTATTCGTTGACGTCGGTGATCACCACATGACGAGCACCGACGTGACGACATACGGCCGCCGCCATGATGCCGATGGGACCTGCGCCGGTGATCAACACGTCTTCACCGACTAAATCGAAGGATAAAGCGGTGTGCACAGCGTTACCAAAGGGGTCAAAGATGGAGGCTAAATCATCGCTGATATCATCAGGGATTTTAAAGGCGTTAAAGGCGGGGATAACTAAGTATTCCGCAAATGATCCTTCACGGTTTACCCCCACACCAGAGGTATTGCGGCATAAATGGGTGCGGCCAGCGCGGCAGTTACGGCAGTGGCCACAGGTGATATGACCTTCGCCAGACACGCGATCGCCAATCTTAAATCCCCGTACTTCTTGACCGATATCAACCACTTCACCTACATATTCATGACCCACGACCATAGGGACTGGAATGGTTTTTTGTGACCATTCGTCCCAGTTGTAGATATGCATGTCAGTGCCACAAATCGCGGTCTTTTTTATTTTAATAAGCAGATCGTTGTGGCCCATTTCAGGCTTAGGTGCATCGACTAACCAAATGCCTTTTTCGGCTTTTAACTTGCTGAGTGCTTTCATTGTCTCAAGTCCTAAATAGGAGTGTTAAATAATGCCCATTTCTTTGGCAATACGGGTAAAGGCGGCTATCGCTTTGTCGAGTTGCTCGCGGGTATGCGCCGCTGACATTTGGGTGCGAATACGGGCTTGTCCCTTAGGTACCACAGGGAACGAGAAGCCAATAACATAAATATGTTCAGCCAATAAGCGGTTAGCAAAGTCGCCCGCCAGTTTTGCATCGCCAATCATCACAGGAATAATCGCGTGGTCGGCACCGCCCAAGGTAAAGCCTGCCGCTGACATTTGCTCGCGGAAATAACGGCTGTTTTCCCATACTGCTTCGCGCAGAGCTTGGCCTGATTTGAGCATGTCTAACACATGGATAGAGGCCGAAACGATGGAGGGCGCGAGTGAGTTAGAGAACAGGTAAGGGCGTGAACGTTGGCGCAACCAGTCGATGACTTCTTTTTTACCCGAAGTGAAACCGCCCGATGCGCCGCCTAAAGCTTTGCCTAAGGTGCCGGTGATGATGTCGACTCTGTCTATTACATTGCAATATTCGTGGGTGCCACGGCCATTTGCGCCAATAAAGCCCACCGCGTGAGAGTCATCGACCATCACCAGTGCGCCGTATTTATCGGCTAAATCACATACGCCTTTAAGGTTAGCAATCACGCCGTCCATCGAGAATACGCCGTCGGTGGCGATCAGAATGTTACGGGCGCCAGCGGCTTTTGCGGCGATCAGCTGAGTTTCTAAATCGGCCATGTCGTTGTTGGCATAGCGGAAACGCTTGGCTTTACATAAGCGCACGCCGTCGATGATTGAAGCATGGTTTAGCGCATCAGAAATGATGGCGTCTTCTGCATCTAATAAGGTTTCGAACAGACCGGCGTTCGCATCAAAACATGAAGAGTAAAGAATGGTGTCTTCCGTGCCGAGGAATTCGCTCAGGCTTGCTTCTAGCTTTTTATGGATATCTTGGGTGCCGCAAATAAAGCGTACCGACGCCATACCAAAGCCATGGCTGTCTAAGCCCTGTTGGGCAGCTTTGATGAGCTCGGGATGATTTGCT
>JBOFUF010000432.1:0-5759 GCA_051652445.1 Shewanella sp. | reverse complement strand
GGCGTATTAGCTTATTTGCCCATGTCAGCCATGGCAGCCCTGCTACTTGTTGTGGCTTGGAACATGAGTGAAGCCCATAAAGCGCTGCATTTAATTAAAACTGCGCCCACCAGCGATATCATGGTTTTTGTCAGTTGTTTTTCATTAACGGTTATTTTCGACATGGTGATCGCCATCAGTGTGGGAATTATCCTTGCTGCCTTGCTGTTTATGAAAGAAATTGCTGAGATGACAAAGCTTTACGATATCAGCACCAACAAGCGTTATGTGGATCAAGCGCTACCAGCCGATTGGGCTGTTCTTAAAATTAACGGGCCGCTATTCTTCGCTGCTGCTGACCGCATTTTCTCCGAAATCGCGAGTCTCACCGAAGATAAACAAGTGATAGTGCTTTATCTCGATGGAGTATCTATTCTGGATGCCGGTGGCTTAGCCGCACTGACGAAGCTGATTGAAAAATGCAAAGCCAATAAAACTAAACTCATTATCGCCGATCTGCAGTTCCAGCCCATCCGAACGCTGGCGAGAGCGAAGATCCAGCCCATTGAGGGTGTGCTCAAGTTTTACTCGACGCTAAGAGAAGCGCTGAGTGGAGCTTCGCCAGAAACAGAAAGTGAAGCGCCAGTCATCACGGGGCAAACAGAAATCACTGCGGATAAGCAGGTGCTATAAATCAGCAGCACAATCCTAGCCGCTTATAACGGCAAACTAACGCCAAAGGCCAACCTCAGTGTTGGTCTTTTTTATGGATCAATGACCTCACCGATTCATCGCTGCGAAAGACTTTTTTCACGCGCAAAAACGGGTAAAAATCAGTAGGATCATGGTATTATTCAGCGCCATGATGCTAGCTACCGGTGACAACTAGGCAAGCATCAACTGTACCGAGACCTGACACAAGGTCAATATATAATTAAAATTAGTGAGTTAAGGAGTTATCATGCAAGCCCTTGTTGCTGTTGTTATGGGTTCTAAAAGTGATTGGCCCACGATGGAAGCCGCCGCTGAAATAATGGATAAACTGCAAGTGCCTTATCATGTTGAAGTGGTTTCCGCCCATAGAACGCCCGATAAACTCATGGAGTTTGCAGCCTCCGCCGCCGAACGTGGTTTTAAAATCATCATTGGTGGCGCCGGTGGTGCCGCGCACTTACCCGGTATGATTGCCTCTAAAACTCGCTTACCCGTATTAGGTGTACCGGTTCAAAGTAAAGCCCTATCTGGCATGGATAGCTTACTGTCTATCGTTCAAATACCAAAAGGCATCGCTGTTGGCACTTTAGCCATAGGGACTGCTGGCGCATTTAACGCCGGTTTATTAGCTTGCCAAATTCTTGCAAATAATGATGCCGAGCTGGCGACTCGCATAGATACGTTTAGAGAAGAACAAACCCGTGCGGTACTGGAAAATCCAGACCCGAGGGAAGTTTAATGACCCAGACAAACACTAAACCTAAGGTTTGGGTACTCGGTAATGGTCAGCTGGGCGCCATGCTGACCCACGCGGGTAAGCCATTAGCGATTGAAGTTAACGCCGTCGATATCATGATGCCTACGGATGAGATTCTGCCACTCGCGCCCCACGACATGATTACCGCCGAGCGTGAGCAGTGGCCAGAGTCCTCTCTTAGCTTACAACTCAGCTCACACCCCCATTTTGTTAATGGTTCGGTATTTAGCCGTTTAGCCGACCGTTTTAGCCAAAAAAGTCTACTCGACCAGCTTCGCGTTCCCACTGCGCCTTGGACCTTAGTCGACGATAACACCCAAGTCGACACCCTGTATCAGCACTATGGGCCAAGAGTGTTGATGAAACGCCGTACTGGTGGTTATGACGGCAAGGGTCAATATTGGCTTAAACAAGCCGAAGCGGGTGAGATTCCAAAGGATTGGCGTAACCTTGCGATTGCTGAGCAAGCGATAAATTTTGATGAAGAAGTGTCATTGGTTGGCGTGCGTACCCGTGAAGGCGAATGCGTGTTTTATCCGCTGACGTTGAACTTGCATCAGGACGGCATTTTAATGGCGTCAATTTCGCCACTGGCACGCTTAACCCCACTGCAAGACCAAGCCGAATTGATGCTGAGCGCGATTATGCACGAGCTTGAATACGTTGGCGTAATGGCGATGGAATGCTTCCGTGTTGGCGATAAATTACTGGTGAATGAGCTGGCGCCGCGCGTGCACAACTCTGGCCATTGGACTCAAACCGGAACCCATATAGATCAATTCCAATTGCATCTTAGAGCTCTTTGCGCAATGGCGATCCCACAGCCGCAAGTCAATTTCCAGTGTGTTATGGTCAATCTTATCGGTATCGATAATGACCCACGTTGGTTAAGTTTGCCCAATGCTGAGTTGTACTGGTACGACAAAGAAGTGCGCCCAGGTCGTAAAGTCGGACATTTAAACCTATCCGTGCCCAATCAAACTGTGCTCAACCAGAGCATAGCCGCACTGAAAACTTGGATGCCAATCCAATACCAAGCACCATTAGCGTGGATATTGGCCGAATACGCAGAAAATCCGCGTTAATTCAGTATTGAGTACCAAAATCACTGATATGAAATTGTTCACCGTTTCATATCAGCTTATATTTCAATTTTCGTTATACTAATAAAACTCAGTGTAAATACGTTAGTGATGCATAGCATTCAACATGACGAGCAATAACACAGACAAAGGAATACTTGAGTGAAATTAAGGGATAATTTCAAACGTAAGACCATAGATCGCTTAGATTATCGCGATCATCTGCTACTGCTTATCGTGCCGATATGTCTATTCGTCCTGCTATTTTTCTTTAATGCCCTCACAGAGGGTTGGACTATCCTACCTTTATTGTTTGTTTGCATTATTTACATTTTTGCCTACAGCCTAATTTACTATTTGCATCAAGGTCGTTTAACTCGACTGTGGGAACATTTAGAGCAAGTCGTCACCATAAATGATGCTATCTACGAACTTGCACATCTCTCGAGCCATTATAAAAATGAGCATGCCTTTCTCGACGCATTACTCAATAAAGCGGTATACGTGATTAATGGTGCAGAGATGGGGAGTATCATTAAGGTTAACGAAGCCAATAACAAACTGTATTTTGAGTCTGTCGTAGGGCTCGATTTAGACAAACTTAGGCAACTGGATTTGACCTTAGAACAAACCTTTGAATATCGACTCACAGAGGGAAAGTGCGATCAAGTGGTCGTCATTAGTGACATGGAAAACATTAATGCTGCCAGTAGCTTATCTGAAAATGATCAACAAATTCTACTCACAGTATCAAAGCAGCCAATACGTTCAACCCTGTCTAGCCCTATTCGCATCGAGGGTAAACTGTATGGCATGCTCAATCTGGACAGCAGCAGTCTTGCCGCCTTTAGCGATTATGACCGTAATCTTGTCTCTATTCTCACTCACGAAGCAAGCAATGCCATTGCGCTCTATCAGAAGTCAATACAGATCACTAAACTAGCCAACTTTGATCCGTTAACAGGGCTTTATAACCGAAAGAATTTTGAAGATGAGCTACACCACTGGCCGCACAAGCCTCACCTAGGCAGCTTTTTGATTATTATCGATATGGATAATTTCAAGACCATTAATAATGCCTATGGTCACCAAATAGGTGATATTGCCATCAAGCGTATGGCCAACGCTATACTTACCTACTGGCAAAACAAAGGCATTATATCCCGTTTTGGTGGTGACGAATTTGTCGCTTTATGCCATGGGCCGCTAGCCCAAATAGAACAGGATTTAGATCATATGCGTAAAACCTTAAGCCAAGGTTCAGAGCTGAGCCTTGGCTTTAGTTTTGGCATATCCGCCTTTGACACAGATTGGCATCAATCTTTCATGACTGCCGATCATGCCATGTATGAACAAAAACGAGCGAAGAAGAAAGCCATACAGGCATTAGAAACCTATGCCAGTAAAGCACTCTAAATCAATTAAAATCAATATCAAGAATCAGTACTAACCCAGGCCTAAATGGCGTATCGACATCAGGGTGAGGCATGAGTGTATCATTGTTAAACTCGATGATTAATCAACAACCAAAACAACTTTGTTGTGAGTCTGCCATTACACTCATTTAGATAGCGAAGAAAGTGCCAAAAACCTCATCTTAGCCAAAGAAAAAACGCCACAAGCTGGATGAATCTAACTCTTTTTGACAGGTTTTATATTGAGCGGCGTAACGCTTAGATCTTGCATCCACTTTGGATGCAACCTTAATTAACCAAGCCTTAGATTTGTAACTGCCACGACGATAACCGCCCCAGCCTTCGTGATAATTGAGATACTGAGCCCGCGCATCCCACTTAGATACACCATTAATTTTATGGGTTTTACTAATAAACCAACCCATAAAATCCATGGCATCATCGAAATCACTGCGACTCGACCAACTGTTGCCCGTCTCACGCACATAATCATCCCATGTCATGGTCTTGGCTTGAGCATAACCGTAAGCATCACTGGCGCGGCCAATCGGGATAAATCCTAAAAAGTATTGCATCGGAGGCGCGGCATTGTGCTTAAACGAACTTTCTTGATACATCATCGCCAATGGCACATGCACTGGCACACCCCATTTATCACGGACATCTTTAGCGGCATAGTACCAATCTCGGTGCTCTTGAAATATCTCACACAAATTTTCGGGAGACTTAGGCGGAGACGTGGCACAACCAGACAAGATACCGAGACTGGCGCAGAGTAAGATGACGTAGGGTTTATTCATTAATATCATATTCTTTCGTAAGTTAGCTCGTTCCATGATGCCATAGACTCAATCTGAGGCAAGCATAAAAAGCCATTTTTGCGCCTAGATAATCTAAGCGCTCGGCGAAATCAATATGACTTTAACGAATGTTGCCGGCTAACCACTTTAGTTTAATACTTTGGTTATTGGTTATTGGGTTTCGGGACTCAGCTCAAACTGGCACTCATGATCTTCTTGCTGCCATACTCCCGGCTCCCAATAAGTTGTGTCTTTACCCATATAACGCTTATCAGTGTGGAATAACGCACCTAAATGATACCGCTGATGAGTTTCAACATTGAGCTTAAATACTTTCGGTATACGCGCAGCAAGCGTGACCGACAAGCTAGGATCATCGATGAGTTCCGCTACGGTAAATTCATATTCGCCTGGAGCAAGCTGATAATTGGGCTTAGAAATCACGGCCTGACCGTTTAAATGGGTCACCACCACTCGATACCAATGAGTACCTGCATTGGGTTGCAAATAACCAGAAACAGTACCACAACCTAAAGGAGCTTCAGGTGATGTGGCGCAGCCCGATAACAAGACACTAACGCCAAGCAAAGCGGAGTAAACACTCAAGCGTATGCAGGAGAAAAAGCCCCGTTTCACGACGAAACTCCAAAGTAATCTTCCAGATAATCATCAAATGACACCATCCTCTGCGCCACTTCTAGCTCAGCCTGCTTGTTAAGCGAACGGGATGTTTCAGCTTGATACTGCGCTATGGTTTCGTTCGACAAAGGATAATCGACAAAATATTGATAGTATTGCTGCGCTAATGTCATCACCCATTGACCATGATCTTGGCCTTTGTTAAGCACGTTTTGCAGCACTTGTCCCGACAGGGTTAAATTCGGATCTTCAACCGCTTTACGCCAATGGGCTAACGCCACTTGATAATCTGTCGCCTCACCATCGAGCAATATTGCCAAAGGTTGTAAGCCATCAAACAACTCTTCTAACCAAGATTTCAGCAAACACGGAC